>NZ_LZZV01000054.1:0-106013 GCF_014170385.1 Delftia sp. UME58 | reverse complement strand
CGCCCCTCCTGCGCCGCCAGCGCCTCCCGCTCCCCCGGCACCACCGGCTCCGCCCAAGATCGAATTGCCGTCCAACAATGCGGCCTACCTCAACAACCCGGCCCCCAACTACCCCGCCATCAGCAGGCGCATGGGGGAACAGGGAACGGTCACGCTGCGCATCTTCGTGGACGCGCAAGGCCTGCCTCAAAAGATCGAGGTCAGCAAATCCAGCGGCTACGACCGTCTGGACCAGCAGGCCGTGGACGGCGTCAAGAACTGGAAATTCGTCCCCGGCAAGAGCAACGGCACGCCAACCCCCATGTGGGTCACCGTCCCGGTCAAATTCACCCTCAATTGATTCTCAGGAGTATCCATGGATTCCCAATTCGGCATTGCCCACGTCTGGACGCAGGGAGACTTCGTCACCCGTGCCGTCGCCATCATCCTGCTGGCCATGTCGGTGGCCTCTTGGCTCGTGATGATCATCAAGGCCCTGGACATCGTGAAATTCAAGAAGCTGGCGCGCAACGCCCAGGACTTCTGGCACAGCCCCGACCTGGCCAGCGGCCTGGAAAAGCTGGGCGATGACCGCTCCAACCCCTTCCGCTACCTGGTGCTCGAAGGCCGCGAAGCCACCGCCCACCACCGCAAGACCAGCGCCCACCTGCATGACACGCTGGACATCAGCGACTGGGTGACCCGCTGCATGCGCAACGGCATCAGCGAATTCACGGCCCGCCTGCAATCGGGCCTGGCCATCCTGGCTTCCGTGGGCTCGACCGCTCCCTTCATCGGCCTGTTCGGCACCGTCTGGGGCATCTACCACGCGCTGGTCGCCATCGGCCTGTCCGGCCAGTCCTCGATCGACAAGGTTGCGGGCCCCATCGGTGAAGCGCTGATCATGACCGCTCTGGGTCTGGCCGTGGCGATTCCAGCCGTGCTCGGCTACAACGCCGTGGTGCGTGGCAACAAGTCCATCCTCAACGCCCTCAACAGCTTTGCCCACGACATGCACGCCTACTTCGTGACCGGCGCCCGCGTGTCCATCGACGGCAAGGAAGCCGGCAATGTGCTGCCGCTGAAGAAAGGCGCGTAAGCCATGGCATTCGGAACAATGGACGATGACGGCGAAGAGGTGATGAACGAGATCAACATGACGCCGCTGGTCGACGTCATGCTGGTGCTCCTGATCATCTTCATCATCACCGTGCCGGTGATGAAGCATTCGGTGAACGTGGACCTGCCCCGCGCCACCAACCAGCCCGAGGACGTCAAACCCGCCACCGTGCGCCTGGCTGTCTCCGCCGATGGCCAGTACCACTGGAATGGCGTTGCCGTCAGCGATATGCAGTTCGAGGAGAACCTCAAGGCCGAGGCGGCCAAGGAGCCGCAACCTGACCTGCACATTCAGGGTGACAAGGAAGTGCGCTACGAGCGCGTGGCCCAGGCCATGGCCGCCGCACAGCGTGCAGGCGTGCGCAAGATCGGCTTCGTGACGGACCCGGCCAAGTAGGCCGTGGCAGGAGGCCCTCCTTGCCTGGCGATCAACGACAACGGCCCTTCGGGGCCGTTTTCCATTTCCGGGCACAGGCAGTGCGCCAAGTTGCAGGGATAGGACCGGTCCCAGAAACCACAATGCGAGTAAGTCTCACTTGCTTTTCAATTGAGAATTGTTATCATTCACAAAACTTTCCAATTTTTGAGGAATTCCCTGCATGTCTGCCACTTCCGCCGCCACCTCGCATCTGTCCGGCAACTCCAACGCCCAGGCCTTTGCAGCGCTGCAGGCCGCAGCATCTGCAGCCCTGACCGGGGCCGCCAGCGGACTCGACAGCACCTTGCTGCTCAATGGACAAAAGGCTGTGACCATCGTGCACAACGGCACCCCCTACCGCCTGCAGGCCACCAAGCTGGGCAAGCTCATCCTGACCAAGTAAGCAAGATTCCGGCCGCCGGTCGGCCAATGCCCGACCGACGGCTTCTTCGTTTCATCGTGGGGCGACCTTGGGACTTCCAGTCTCAGAGGTCGATTAGCCAGCCAACAAAATTTCCGGATTTTGCGTAGCCAAGCTTTTTTTCCTCGCGCTGCAGCGCAGATTGACCAAAGAAAAAGCCCCTGGGCATCGGCACAGGGGCTTTTTCTTGGCTCCATGGATCAGTCCCCAGGGACCGATTCATGCAGCATGGGTGCACCAGGGGCTATCGCAGCTACTACAGGCCCAGAGCAGCAATGCCGGCGCTGGCGACCTGCGCATCCTCGCTGGCCTTGACGCCGCTGACGCCCACGGCGCCCAGGCATTGGCCGTCCTTCATGATGGCCACGCCACCTTCGAGCAGGCCGTCCAGCGTAGGCGCGCTCAGGAAGGCCGTGCGGCCGTTGTTGATCATGTCTTCATAGCCCTTGGTATCGCGGCGGCCCAGGGCCGCCGAGCGGGCCTTGGACGGAGCGATGTGGGCCGACACGGCGGCGGCGCCATCCAGGCGCTGCAGCCACAGCAGGTGGCCGCCGTCATCGACGATGGCAATGGTCACGGCCCAATTGTTCTTCAGCGCCTCGGCTTCTGCGGCGGCGGCAATGGCCTTCACGTCGGCCAGTTCGAGTTCATGCTTGGTCTTCATAAGATTCCAATTATCCATTCCATCACAAATGTCCTATAAGCATAGCAATCATGTGAGGACTGACAATGCATGCGCAGAACAAAACATTCGAAACCAAACCATGGCGGCGGCTCGGGGTATTGCAAGTCGCGCGCAAGCCGCCACCTAGAATGGGCAAGTCGCAACAACACTCCTTCGGAGGACTGGCCACATGAATGATCAAGTCACCACACTGGGCTCTGCGGGCTACGGTGTCTCGCAGCAAGAGCGCAATCGCGTATTGCGCAACACCTACTGGCTGCTGGCCCTGAGTCTTCTCCCCACCGTGCTGGGCGCTTGGCTGGGCGTGGCCACGGGCATCACGCGCTCGCTGAGCGGCGGATTGGGGCTGATCGTCTTCCTGGGCGGCGCCTTCGGCTTCATGTTCGCCATCGAGAAGACAAAGCACTCGGCAGCCGGCATTCCCGTGCTCCTGGGCTTCACGTTCTTCATGGGCCTGATGCTGTCGCGCATGATCGGCATGATCCTGGGTTTCAAGAACGGCTCCGAGCTGATCATGACCGCCTTTGCAGGCACGGCCGGCGTGTTCCTGGTCATGGCCTCGCTGGCCACGGTGATCAAGCGCGACCTGTCGGGCATGGGCAAGTTCCTGTTCGTCGGCGTGCTGGTGCTGTTCGTGGGCTCCATCATCAACGTCTTCATCGGCTCCACGGCCGGCATGATGGCGATCTCGGTGGCGGCCATCGGCATCTTCAGCGCCTACATGCTCTATGACCTCAAGCAGATCATGGACGGCGGCGAGACCAACTACATCAGCGCCACGCTGGCCCTTTACCTGGACCTGTTCAACGTGTTCCAGAGCCTGCTGGCCCTGCTGGGCATCATGGGCGGCGAACGCGACTGATGCCGCATGCGGAAGGCTTCGCCTTCCCTGCTGCACACCAAAGGCCTTCTTCGGGAGGCCTTTTGCATGTCCGGGATCATCATTTGTGCAAAGCGGACTCAACTTCTTCCAGCGCCTGCCGATAATCTCGTCAAGATGACCATGCCTAATCTTCCCCGCACCTTCGCCATCCTGCTGCTGCCCACGCTGCTCGCCGGCTGCAAGCTGGATGATATTCCGGGCCTGGGACCGGACCCCCGCACCGTCGCCAAGGAGGCTGAGGCCAAGGCCATCGGCGGGGCGTGCCGCCATGCCCTGCGCGGGCTGGAGGATTGCTACACGCTCAACCCCAAATCGTCCAAGGCCCTGGTGTTTGCAGGCTGGAAGGATATGGACGAGTACATGCGCGCCAACAAGATGGAGGGCACGCCTTCGGTCCTGGGCCAGAGCGACCGCCGCCGCAGCGACAAGGACGAGGCGCCTGCCGAGCCGACCTCAGGCCGCAATCGCAGCTGACCCCTTTTGGGATCCGGATCTGAGATCTGAGATCTGGGTTCGCCCATTAAAAAGCCGTGGCCGCCCGAGGGCTCCACGGCTTTTTTCATGGCACGGGCAGCCAGGTCGTCAGTCTGCGCAGCGCTCGAACACCGCCATGCTCTCCACGTGGGCCGTGTGCGGGAACATATTGACCACGCCTGCCGACACACAGCGATAGCCGGCCAGATGCACCAGAAGTCCGGCATCGCGCGCCAGCGTTGCGGGATTGCAGCTGACATAGACGATGCGCTCTGGAAAGCGCCAGGCCTCATGCCCCGCCGGCAGGGGCTCGGCGCCTTCTGCACCGATGCGCGCCTGGTGGATGTCGGCCAGGGCCTTGGACAGCGCAAACGCGCCTTCACGCGGCGGATCGACCAGCCACTTGCCGGCCACGCCGTCGGCAAACAGCATCTCGGGCGTCATCTCGAACAGGTTGCGCGCCACAAAGCGCGTGGGCGCGAGCTTGTCGCCCTCTGCGCGCTGTGCGTTGTTGGCCGCGTAGTTTTCATGGGAGCGCTTGACCAGGGTATCGCTGCCCTCGATGCCCAGCACCTCGCGCGCCTGCGTGGCCAGGGGAAGGGTGAAGTTGCCCAGACCGCAGAACCAGTCGATCACGCGCTCGTCCTTCTTGACATCCAACAGGCGCAGCGCGCGCGTGACCAGCACGCGGTTGATGTGCGGATTGACCTGGGTGAAGTCCGTGGGCTTGAACGGCATGGTGATGCCGAAATCAGGCAGGCCATAGTCGAGCTGGGCGCCTCCCTGCTCCATGAGGTGCACGGTGTCCGGGCCCTTGGGCTGCAGCCACCACTGAACGTTGTGCTCGACTGCGAAGGCCCGCAGCCTGGCCTGGTCGTCCTCGGACAGCGGCTCCAGATGGCGCAGCACCAGGGCCGTGACGGAGTCGCCGCAGGCGACCTCGATCTGCGGGCAGGTTTCGCGCGCATCCATGGAGGCGATCAGCGCGCGCATGGGCAGCAGCATGGCGTCCACATGGGGCGGCAGGATCTTGCAGGTCTCCATGTCGGCGATGTAGCGGCTCTTGCGCTCGTGAAAGCCTACCAGCACCTTGCCCTTCTTGGCCACATAGCGCACCGACAGGCGCGAGCGGAAACGGTAGGCCCAGGACGGACCTTCGATGGGGCGCAGCAGCGTCTCGGGCTTGACCTTGGCCAGATGCCAGAGATTGTCTTCCAGCACGCGCTGCTTGATGGCCACCTGGGCGCCCACGTGCAGATGCTGCATCTTGCAGCCGCCGCAGGCACCGGCGTGCAGACCGAAATTCGGGCAGCCGGGGCGCACGCGCTGGGAAGATTCGCGGTGGATGGCCGTCAGGCTGGCGGCTTCCCAGTTGTTTTTCTTGCGATGGGTGTTGGCGCTGACCAGTTCGGTCGGCAGGGCGCCGTCGATGAATACCACCTTGCCATCGCTCTTGCGGGCCACGCCCTGGGCGTCCATATCCATGGACAGCACCTGCAGCCAGCCTTCGGGCAGTGCAGGGGCGTCGATGTCGGCTTCGGGCAGGTTGTCGGGGATCTTGTTGTCGCGGGGTTCACTCATGGGGCACGATTGTCTCAGGCTCTCCCCTTGCCCTGTTGGCGGCTCCCCAAAAAAGCCCCAACTCGCTTTTGCCTCTCAGGACCGCGGAGTGCTGCTGCGGCCCAGGTCCCGCTGCCGCTCCTGACGCGCCCGGGCCAGTTGCTCGCGTTCGGCCAGCAGGTTGATTTCGGTGATGCAGTTGAATTCGTCCAGCGTGAACACCATGGTGGCACCGCGCTCGATCTTGTCCACGGTCTGGTGCAGCGGCAAGGTCAGGTCCACCGGCGGGCGGTTGGAGCGGTAGATCAGTTCCTGCTCGGGCGTGTAGACGGAATAGCAGGCAGCAGACGCGGCCTGCGCCAGCGCGCAGGCGGCCAGCACGGTGATGGCACGCAGGTTTTGCACAGCAGTCATGGTGTTCCCCTCAAAACGGCGGCCCGCCTGTGTATGTACTGGGTGGCAGGCCAGGCTGCCCAGCATTATGGAGCAGCACATGCCGCGCCCCGCCAGGTGCCGCCTCCGCGCTGCAGCCGGTTTTGATTTTTCAGCTTTCTCAAATTTCTCTCTTGACAGAAATTTCAGGCCTGCAGACACTGAGGCCATGCAACTGAGTCCCATCGCACACCGTTTCATCCACCATTGGGGCGACATGGGCAGCTCCTGGGGAGTGAACCGCACGGTCGCCCAGATCCACGCCCTGCTGTTTTTCCATGGCCGCCCGCTCAACGCGGAAGAGATTGCCGACACGCTGGGCGCCGCTCGCTCCAACGTGAGCAACAGCCTCAAGGAACTGCAAGGCTGGGAGCTGATCCGCACCAGCCGCAAGCCCGGCGACCGCCGCGACTACTTCGAGACCTCGTCCGATGTCTGGGAGCTGCTGCGCACCATCGTGCGAGAGCGCAAGCAGCGCGAGTTCGACCCGACCTCGGAGATGCTGCGCGAGCTGATCGCCGAGCCTGGCTTCGACGCCGAATCCCCCGACACCCAGGACCGCGTACACGAGACGCTGCGCCTCATGGAGTCACTGGGCATCTGGACCGATGAAATGCTGCGGCTGTCGCCCTCCACGCTGGACAAGCTGCTGCGCCTGGGCGCCAGCGTGCAGCGCTTCGTGCGCTCCGAGGCCGCTGACACCCGCGTCAAGCGCGGACGCCGAGCCTGAAATTTCCGTCACAAGAGAAACTGGAGATCACCATGCGCATCCTGGTCTGCGGCGGCACGGGCTTCATCGGCCGCCATATCGTCAACCTGCTGGCCCTGGCCGGCCATGATCCCGTGGCGCGCAGCCGCCATTCCCTGCCTGCGCTCGACTACGCCAAGGCCACCACGCCCGACGCCTGGCTGCCGCACCTGGCGGGCGTGGATGCCGTGGTCAACGCCGTGGGCGTGCTGCGCGACAGCGCCTCCCGGCCCATCGATGCCATGCATGCCCTGGCCCCCATTGCCCTGTTCGATGCCTGCGCGGCGGCCGGCGTGCGGCGCGTGGTGCAGATATCGGCCCTGGGCATAGAGGGCAGTGCCACGCGCTACGCCACCACCAAGCGCACCGCTGACGAGCACCTGCTGGCACTCACGGCAGCCGGCCATCTGCAAGGCTGCGTGGTGCGGCCCAGCGTGGTGTTCGGCGCCGGCGGCGCCAGCAGCGAGATGTTCCTGTCCATGGCGCGCCTGCCGGCGCTGCTGCTGCCGCGCCCCGTGCTGCAGGCCCGCGTGCAGCCGGTGGCCGTGCGCGAGCTGGCCGAGGCCGTGGCCGGCCTGGTGACGCGCCCCGAGCCCGTGGGCATGATCGAGATCGGCGGCCCCCTGCCCTTGCCGCTGGCCGCGCTGATTGCCAGCCTGCGCGCGCAAATGGGCCGCGCGCCGGCCCGCGTGGGCACGCTGCCCGGCTGGATCACCCGCGCCAGCGCACGCGCTGGCGACTGGGTCAGCGCCTCACCCTGGTGCAGCGAGACATTGGCACTGCTGGCCAGCGACAACGTCACCGATCCGGCTGGCCTGCAAGGCCTGCTGGGCCGGCCCGGCATTGCGCCCTCCCAACTGCTGTCCACCTTGCGCCATGGATGAGCGCCGCTCCCGCACCGTTCCAGCGCCGCTGCGCACCATGCACTTGAGCCTGATCGCCGTCTGGCTGGGCACGGCCCTGGTCAGTGCCATCGACCACCGGGGCCTGAGCGTGCAGGTGCTGGCCAATGCCGGCGTCCACGATGCGCGCTGGCAGACATTCCTGATCTGGAGCGGCCTGCTCGCCGACCTGGCCATGGGCCTGGCGCTGTGGCTGCAGCCCGGCCGCAAGAGCTATCTGGCGGCCCTGCTGCTGATGGCCGCCATGACCGTGCTGGCCACGGCGCTGCAGCCCACGCTGTGGCTGCATCCGCTGGGTCCACTGCTCAAGAACCTGCCGATCGCAGCCATGCTGCTGCACCTGATGTCGGCGCCCGTCACGTCCAAGGAGTCCGCATGAATCTCTACCTGTTGCTCAAGACGCTGCATATCGCGTCCAGCGTGCTGCTGGTCGGCACCGGCCTGGGTTCGGCCTTCTACATGTTCTTCGCCAACCGCAGCGGCAGCGTCGCTGCCCAGGCCGTGGTCAGCCGCCTGGTGGTGCGTGCGGACTGGTGGTTCACCACGCCCTGCGTGGTCATACAGCCTGTGAGCGGCATTGCCCTGGCCCACATGGCGGGCTGGCCGTTGACCACGCCGTGGCTGGCACTGTCGCTGGGCCTGTACCTGCTGGCCGGCGCCTGCTGGCTGCCCGTGGTCTGGCTGCAGGTGCGCATGGCCGCCATGGCGCGCGGCGCGCACGCAGCGCAGGCCGCCCTGCCCGCGCTGTATGCCGTCTACGCCCGGCGCTGGGAGGCGCTGGGCTATCCGGCCTTCATCGCCATGGCCGTGACCTACTACCTCATGGTCAACAAGCCGATGCTCTGGGGCGGTTGAGCATCGGCATCACCTTCAGTGCCTGGCCTCAGAGCTTGGCCTCAGAGCTTGGCCTCAGAGCTTGGCAATGGACACTTCGGTGGACTTGACCAGGGCCACCACATCGGAGCCCACGACCAGGCCCAGCTCGTCCACCGAGCGCGTGGTGATCACCGAAGTGACCACGCCCCAGGGCGTTTGCACATCGACTTCGGAGACAACGTCACCACGGATGATTTCGCGCACCTGGCCCTTGAACTGGTTGCGCACGTTGATGGCTTGAATGGACATGTTTTTCTCCTGGGGATCAAAAGGAATCAAAGGAAGGTTGGGGAAAACGAAAAGTCAGACCGCCCAGCGCAGGCCATGGGCCGGTACGCCGGGCCAGGCCGTGGTGTCGGTCAGCGGATTGGATTCGGGCTCGGCGGCGGGCTTTTGCAGCACGCGGTCGAGAATGCGCTGCTCGATGGCCGCCAGCGCCACGCTGCCGTGCACGCGCGGCCGTGGCAGGGCGATGCGTTCGTCCAGCGCAATGCGGCCGTCCTCGATCAGCACCACGCGGTCGGCCAGGGCCACGGCCTCCTGCACGTCATGCGTGACCAGCAGCGCCGTGAAGCCGTGGCGCTGCCACAGGCCTTCGATCAGGCGGTGCATCTCTATGCGGGTGAGCGCATCGAGCGCGCCCAGCGGCTCGTCCAGCAGCAGCAGTTGCGGGCGGTGCACCAGGGCGCGCGCCAGGGCCACGCGCTGGCGCTGGCCGCCGGACAGGCGCGCCGGCCATTCGCCCTCGCGATCTGCCAGGCCGACCTGGGCCAGCACCTCGCGGCCCCGCTCCTGGGCCGAGGCGGGCAGGCCCAGCGTCACATTGGCCAGCACACGCCGCCAGGGCAGCAGGCGCGCGTCCTGGAACATGATGCGCGTGCCGCCCTGCGCGCCCTGCACGGCGCGGGCGGGCTCGCCGTCCAGCAGCAAGGTGCCGGCCGTGGCCTGCTCCAGCCCCGCCACCAGGCGCAGCAAGGTGCTCTTGCCGCAGCCGCTGCGGCCCACGATGGCGACAAACTCGCCAGGCTCCACCTGCAGCTGCACTTCGTGCAGCACCTCGCGCGGGCCGTAGCGCTTGGTGAGCCCGCCGGCCTGCAGGCGCACGCCGCGGCGCGGCGCGGATTGGGGGGATGCGGACTGCGGCGCATCGTCGTTCTGGGCCAGGCGGTCGCTGACGTCCAGGCCATCGGCATCGAACGAGGCCTCCCAGGCCATCGCCGGCGCGGTGGTGTTCAGCTCCACGGCCTGCGCCAGCGTGGTCTTCATGCGGTTCCATCGGCTCATGTCGTGCTCCTTGTGTCACTTGGGCTGGTAGCCCGGATGCCAGCGCAGCCACCAGTGCTCCAGCGCACGCGCAAACCAGTCGGCCAGCTTGCCCAGCAGGGCGTACAGCAGGATGCCGACCAGCACCACGTCGGTCTGCAGGAACTCGCGGGCATTCATGGTCAGGTAGCCGATGCCCGACTGCGCCGAAATGGTCTCGGCCACGATCAGGATCACCCACATCAGGCCCAGCGAAAAACGCAGGCCGACGAGGATGGAAGACAGCGCGCCCGGCAGGATGACCTCGCGGTACAGCTGCCAGCGCGTGAGGCCGTAGCTGCGCCCCATCTCGATCAGCGCGGGGTCCACATTGCGTATGCCGTGGAAGGTGTTCAGGTAGATGGGAAAGAACACCGAGACGCTGATCAGGAACAGCTTGGCGCTCTCGTCGATGCCGAACCACAGGATGACCAGCGGAATCAGCGCCAGCGCGGGGATGTTGCGCACCATCTGGATGGTGGAGTCCAGCAGCGTCTCCGCCCAGCGCAGCGAGCCCGTGAGCAGGCCCAGCGCCAGCCCCAGCCCGCCGCCGATGGCCAGGCCACCCAGCGCGCGGCCCGCGCTCACCTGCACATGCTTGAGCAGCTCTCCCGACTCGGCCAGCGCCTGCGCGGCGCGCAGCACATCCAGCGGAGCGGGCAGCACCCGCGTGGACAGCCATCCCCACGCCGAGGCGGCCTGCCAGACGGCGATCAGCGCCAGCGGCACCAGCCAGGGCACCAGGCGGCGGCCCACGCCGGCCGCAAAGCGCAGCAGCGGCGACCAGGAATCGCCGGCCGGGGGGGCCGAAGAGGCCGGCAGCGCAGTAACGGTACGTGCATCGGACATGCGTGACTCCCTCAGCTTTGCGACGCGCGCGGCGAGTACAGGTTGGCAACGGTCTCGCCCAGGGGCCCGCCCACGCCGCCAGCCAGCCTGTCGCGCACGGACAGCGGCAGCAGCGGGAAGACCAGTTCGGCAAAGCGGTAGGCCTCTTCCAGGTGCGGATAGCCGGACAGCACGAAGGTGTCTATGCCCAGGTCCGCGTACTCCTTGATGCGGTCGGCCACGGTCTGCGCATCGCCCACCAGGGCCGTGCCCGCGCCGCCGCGCACCAGGCCCACGCCGGCCCAGAGGTTGGGGCTGATCTCCAGCTCGGCCCGCGTGCGGCGGCTGCCGCCGGCATGCAGGGCGGCCATGCGGCGCTGGCCTTCCGAGTCCATGCGCGCGAAGGCGGCCTGGGCCTGGACCACGGTCTCGTCCTTGAGGCGGCTGATCAGGCGATCGGCATCGGCCCAGGCCTCGTCCTCGGTCTCGCGCACGATGACGTGCAGGCGGATGCCGAACTTCACGCTGCGGCCATGGCGCGCCGCCTTCTCGCGCACATCGGCAATCTTCCTGGCCACCTCGGCCGGGGGCTCGCCCCAGGTCAGGTAGGCATCGACCTGCTCGGCAGCCAGGTCGTGCGCGGCCTCGGACGAACCGCCGAAGTACACGGGCGGATACGGCTTTTGCAGCGGCGGGAACAACAGCTTGGCGCCCTTGACCGAGAGGTGTTCACCTTCGTAGTCGAGCGTGCCGCCCTCATGGCTGCGCTCAAGGATCTCGCGCCAGATGCGGATGAACTCGGCCGATTGCTCGTAGCGCTCGGCATGGTCGAGGAAGACGCCGTCTCCCTCCAGCTCGGCGCGGTCGCCGCCCGTGACCAGGTTGATCAGCAGCCGCCCGCCCGACAGGCGGTCGAACGAGGCCGCCATGCGCGCCGCCAGGCTGGGCTGGTGCAGGCCGGGCCGCACGGCGACCAGGAACTTCAGGCGCTTGGTGACCGGAATCAGGCTGGAGGCGACGACCCAGGGGTCCTCGCAGGAGCGGCCCGTGGGAATCAGCACGCCCTCGTAGCCCAGGCTGTCGGCCGCGATGGCGACCTGCTTGACATAGTCGTGGCTGAGCGGGCGGGCGCCCTCGGCCGTGCCGAGGTAGCGGCTGTCGCCGTGGGTGGGAATGAACCAGAAAACCTGCATGCGCTGCTCCAGTCAGGGGACGGAATCGAGGAAGGAAATCAAAGGGCGGAAGAGGGGCGTGCCGCCGCCGGCTCGGCCAGCCGCGCGTACTCGGCCGCCGAGGGCCGCCAGACGATGTCGGCCACCTGTACCTGGCGCGGAATCAGGCCCAGCCGAAAAAACGCATCGGCCACGCGCTGCTGGTCCACCACGGTCTGCGCAGCCAGCAGGCCCACGGGGGAGCTGGGCCGGCGCGCAATGAAGCGGCTGACCACCGCCGCATCCAGACCGCTGAAGCCGGCCACCAGGGCCACGGCCTCCTGGCGCGCGCTCTGGGCCAGGCGATCGGCGCGCGTGAGCTCGTCGAACAGCGCGCGCAGCACCTGCGGATGGCGCTCCACCAGTCCGCGCGCGGCCAGGTAGAACGAGGCGTTGCCCGACAAGCCTTCGCCATTGGCCAGCACGCGCGGGCGAATCGCCAGTTCGGTGGCCGCGTAGAACGGGTCCCAGATGGCCCAGGCGTCCACGCTCTTGCGCTCGAAGGCGGCGCGCGCATCGGCCGGGGCCAGGTACACGGGCTGGATCTCGTTCCAGGCCAGGCCCGCCTTGTCCAGCGCACGCACCAGCAGGTAATGGGCGCTGGAGCCTTTTTGCAGCGCCACGCGCCGGCCCTTGAGATCGGCCAGGGCGCGCAGCGGCGAGTCCGACGGCACGAGGATGGCCGAGCTTTCGGGCTTGGGCGGCTCGGCGCCCACGTACAGCAGGTCGCGGCCCGCGGCCTGGGCAAAGACCGGGGGTGAATCGCCGGTCAGGCCGAAATCCAGACTGCCTGCGGCCAGGGCCTCCAGCAGTTGGGGGCCGGCCGGAAACTCCAGCCAGCTGACCTTGGTGCCCGCAAAGCGCTTTTCCAGCACGCCCTGCTGCTTGAGGATGACCAGGTTGACGGCCGACTTCTGGTAGCCGATGCGCAACTGCTCCGGCCCGGCCACGGCGGCCGGCGTCTCGGCGCGTGCGTACTGGCCGGCCAGGCTCCAGCTGAAGGCGGTGGTGCCCAGCAGTTGCAGGGCCTGGCGGCGCACGCGGTCCAGGCGGGGCTTCTTGGAATTGGCATTCATGGTGCGGACTCCTTGCAGTGGGCTCAGGGGCGCGACGCGATCAGGTCCACCGGCGCGGCATGCAGCAGGTTGAGCTTGCGGGGGATGAGCTTGAGCTCGAAGAAGGTGTCGGCGATCTGCTGCTGCTCGGCCAGGATCTCGCGCGTCACGGACGAGGTGCCGAAGCGGGCACGGCTCAGGTACAGCTCGGTGATGGACTTGTCCAGGCCCAGGATGCTGGACAGCTCGGCGGCCGCCGCCGTCTGGTTCTTCGAGGCCCAGCGGTCAATCCCATCGACCTCTTCGATGGCAATGCGCAGCACATCGGCATTGCGCGTGGCGAAATCGCGCGAGGTGAAGTAGTAGGCGCGGTTGTTGACCACGCCCGTGGCATCGGCCAGCAGGCGGGCGTCCAGCGTCTTTTGCGCGGCAGCCAGGAAGGGGTCCCAGATCAGCCAGGCATCGACGGAGCCGCGCTCGAAGGCGGCGCGCGCATCGGCCGGCGCCAGGAAGACGGACTGCACATCGCCGTACTTCAAGCCATGCTTTTCCAGCAGCTTGACCAGGAAGTACTGCACGTTCGAGCCCTTGTTGTAGGCCACGCGCTTGCCCTTGAGGTCCTGCACGCTGCGGATGGGCGAGTCCTTGGGCACGATCACCGCCTCCAGCCCGGGGCGCGGCACGGTGGCGCCCGCATAGACCAGGGGTGCGCCTGCGGCCTGCGCAAAGATGGGCGGGGCCTCGCCCACATCGCCGAAGTCGATGGAGCCCACGTTCAGCGCCTCCAACTGCACGGGGCCGGCGTTGAACTCGATCCAGCGCACCGACACGCCCAACGGCGCCAGCCGCTTTTCCAGCGTGCCCCGGCTCTTCAGGATGGACAGCCAGCCCTTTTGGTGGCCCACGCGCAGCACGCGGTCACCCGCCTTGTCCTGGGCCAGGGCCGGGCCGCCCACCGTGGCGACTGCTGCGGCAAGGCCCGCGCCCAACAGTTGGCGTCGGCGCCAGTTGGCGGTGTGTCGGGGGAAAGAATCAAACGAGACCATGACGGACATCCTTGGAAGAGTGGTGCGTGGTGCGTGGTGCGTGGTGCGTGGCGCAGGCAAAGCGCTGCCCATGCATGCGCGCGGCATGCAGCCAGAAAACAAAAAAGGGAAGGCGGAGCAAGGGGCGGCCGCCTGCAGGGCCAGGCCTGCAGGCGCACCGCACGGAGTCGTCAGGTGCTACATCGCCGGCTGGCGAAGGCCATGGTCTCGAAGCGAGGAAAAGGGCTGGATGCCATCACGCCGGCCTTGTGCATCCGCACGCCTGCCTGCGCCGTGCGGCGCGGGGCCTGCAAAGAGTGGCGGGAGGTCAGGAAGATGGACATGGCGGATCGTGGTGGTTGAGGGGGGAGGCAGGCGGTGGGCGCCGGCCGGGCCGGCGCGCCGCACTCACTTCTTGGTGTAGATCTGGTCGAAGCTGCCGCCATCGGCAAAGTGGTCCTTGTCGGCCTTGGCCCAGCCGCCGAAGGCCTGGTCGATGGTGACCAGCTCCAGCTTGGGGAACTTGTCCGCGAACTCGGCCTTGACCTTGGCATCCGTGGGACGGTAGTAGTTGCGGCCGGCGATGCGCTGGCCTTCCTCGGAGTACAGGTACTTCAGGTACTCCTCGGCCACGGCGCGCGTGCCCTTCTTGTCCACGACCTTGTCGACCACGGCCACCGAAGGCTCGGCCAGGATAGACAGCGAAGGCACGACGATCTGGAACTTGTCGGGACCGAACTCCTTGAGTGCCAGGAAGGCCTCGTTCTCCCAGGCCAGCAGCACGTCGCCCACGCCACGCTGCACGAAGGTGATGGTGGCGCCGCGCGCGCCCGTGTCCAGCACGGGCACGTTCTTGAACAGCTTGCCGATGAAGTCCTTGGCCTGTGCGTCGCCGCCGTACTTGCGCTTGGCGAATTCCCAGGCGGCCAGGTAGTTCCAGCGCGCACCGCCGCTGGTCTTGGGGTTGGGCGTGATCACCTGCACGCCGGGCTTGACCAGGTCGTCCCAGTCCTTGAGGTTCTTGGGATTGCCCTTCTTCACCAGGAAGACGATGGTGGAGCTGTAGGGCGCCGAGTTGTGCGGCAGGCGCTTTTGCCAGTCGGCCTTGAGCAGGTTGCCGTTCTTGACCAGGGCGTCGATGTCGCCGGCCAGCGCCAGCGTGGCCACGTCGGCGTCGATGCCGTCGATGATGGAACGCGCCTGCTTGCCCGAGCCGCCATGCGACTGCTTGACGCTCACGTCCTGGCCGCTCTTGGCCTTCCAGTGCTTGGCGAAGGCCTGGTTGTACTCCACGTACAGCTCGCGCGTCGGATCGTAGGAGACATTGAGCAGTTGCACCGACTGGGCCAACGCCGGCAGAGCCGACAGGGTCAAGCCCGCGATCAGGCCGGCGGCGACAGGAAACTTGATAAAGTGGCGGCGAATTTTCATTGGAGTGTCGGTAGAGAGTGGAGACGACGGTCTGGTGCCGTTGAAAGCATTCTCAAAGCCAACTCTTAAAACTCAAACCAATAAGATTTCAGTTTGTTATTCCCAAAACATCTGAATCTCCACAAGACAAGGACTCAATTCCCCATGGCACGTACCGTTCACTGCATCAAGCTTGGCGTTGACGCTGAAGGCCTGGACTTCCCGCCCTACCCCGGCGAGCTGGGCAAGCGCATTTTTGAAGGCGTGAGCAAGCAGGCCTGGGCCGACTGGCTCAAGCACCAGACGATGCTGGTCAACGAAAACCGCCTGAACCTGGCCGACGCACGCGCCCGCCAGTACCTGGCCCGCCAGATGGAAAACCACTTCTTCGGCGGCGGCGCCGATGCTGCGGCCGGCTACGTGCCTCCTTCGGCCTGAGCCGCTTCGTGCCCTTTCACCGCCCCCGTCGCACCGCGCCGGGGGCGGTTTCATTTGCGGTGCCGCAAACGGCCGCCGCCCAGAGACCGCCTACAATGCCCGCCTTCTTGCGCTGGACGGCGCAGTGGCCGCACACCCTGCGGCGCGGGCCGGTCTTCACCCGAGGTTTTCCGTGCTTCCATCCGTCTCCCTGCTGGAATCGTTCCAGGCATCGCAGTTCACCGTCATGCTGGTGATCTACCTCGTGGCCATCACGGCCGAAGCCATGTCGGGCGCGCTGGCGGCGGGCCGGCGCAACATGGACATCTTCGGCGTGGCCGTGATCGCCTTCGTCACTGCGCTGGGCGGCGGCACCATCCGCGACATGGTGCTGGGCCACTACCCCATCGGCTGGACGCAGCACCCTGAATATGTCTACCTGGTCATCTCGGCCGGGCTGCTGACCATCGTCGTGGCGCGCCACATGCACCATCTCAAGCAGGTCTTTCTGCTGCTGGACGCCATGGGGCTGATCGCCTTCTCGCTGATCGGCTGCAACGTGGCACTGGAGCTGGGCTACCCGCCCGTGGTGGTGGTGATGTCGGGCATGCTGACCGGCATCAGCGGCGGCATTCTGCGCGACGTGCTGTGCAACCAGGTGCCGGTCGTCTTCCGGCGCGAGCTGTATGCCAGCGTATCGCTGGCCGTGTGCCTGCTCTTCCTGGGCCTGCGCACGCTGGAGGTGGGCTCCAACCTCAGCACCGTCGTCTGCTTTGCCGGCGGCCTTACGCTGCGCCTGGCCGCCATCCGCTTCAAGTGGCGCCTGCCCGTGTTCTCCTACCAGCAGCGCTGGGAGGAGTAGTTCTGCCCCTTGCCTATGTCCGAACCCATTGACTGGCTGCCCGATGGCACGCCATACAGCCCGCGCTTCGGCGACCGCTACCACAGCGAACTCGGCGGCCTGGACCAGGCCCGCCACGTCTTTCTGGGCGGCTGCGGCCTGCCGGCGGCCTGGGCCGATGCGCCGCAATGGCGCATCCTGGAGACCGGTTTCGGGTTCGGGCTGAATTTCCTCGTGGCCTGGGAAGCCTGGAAAGCCGATCCCCGGCGCCCGAGGCTGCTGCATTTCGTCTCGGCCGAAGCCTTTCCCGTCAGCGCCGACGCCATGCGCCAGGCCATGCCGCGCGAGCCAGGATTGCGCCTGCTGGCCGAAGAGCTGGCCACCCGGTTCCAGGGCCTGCTGCCCGGCGTGCACCGCCTCGCCTTCGAGCAGGGCCGCGTGCTGCTGACGCTGTACATCGGCGATGCCCAGGCCATGCTGCGGCGCCAGCAGATCACGGCCGACAGCATCTACCTGGACGGCTTCACGCCGGAACTCAACCCCGACCTCTGGAGCGCCGACACCCTGCGCGCGCTGGCGCGCCATTGCCGGCGCGGCACGCAGCTGTCCACCTGGTGCGTGGCGCGCACGGTGCGCGATGCCCTGGCCCAGCACGGCTTTCAGGTCCGCAAGGTGGATGGCGTGCGCCCCAAGCGTCACAACCTGCATGCCGTCTACGACCCGGCCTGGCAACCGCGCGGGCCGCGTGGGCCGCGTGCACAGCCGCAGGAAGCCATCACCCCACGGCGCTGCATGGTGCTGGGTGCAGGCATTGCCGGTGCGGCCGCCGCCGCCAGCCTGTCGCGCCGTGGCTGGCAGGTCACCGTGCTGGATGCTGCCGAGGCGCCTGCAGCGGGCGCCTCCGCCCTGCCCGCAGGCCTGTTCTGCCCCCATGTCTCGCCCGATGACAGCCTGCTGTCCCGCCTGAGCCGCGACGGCGCTCGCCTGACCCTGGCGCAGCTGCAAATGCTCTCCGGCCAGGGCCTGCTGCAGCCGGGCACGGACTGGTGCGATACCGGCGTGCTGGAGCACGGCGTGGAAGCCGCCCCGCGGCTGCCGCGCGACTGGCAATCCCCCGGCCCGGGCGACCACTGGAGCAGGCCCGCCAGCGCCGATCAACTCTCGGCGGCCGGCCTGCCCGCCGACGCCCCGGCCTGCTGGCATGTACAGGCCGGCTGGGTACGCCCGGCGCGGCTGGTGCAGGCGCAGCTGGCACTGCCGGGCGTGCGCTGGCAGGGCAGTGCCTGCGTGGCGCGCCTTGCACGCACCGGCACGGGCGATGGCGTACCCACCTGGCAGGCCCTGGATGCACAGGGCGCACTGCTGGCCGAGGCCGAACTGGTCGTGCTCGCACTCGGCCCCGCAACCAATGCGCTGCTGGAGCACAGCCTGGGTGCGCAGGCCGGCTGGCCGCTGCAGCCCATACGCGGCCAGGTCAGCTGGGATGCGCACACCCCGGCCAGCGCGCAGGCCATGCCGCCCTTTCCCGTCAACGGCCATGGCAACCTGGTGCCCGCCATGCCGCTGCCCGGCGATGCAGCCGGGCCAGGCTGGGTCATGGGATCGACCTTCGAGCGCGACCAGACCGCGCTGCCGCCCAGCCCCGAAGACCAGGCCGCCGCCCATGCAGCCAATGGCGCCAAGCTGGCGCAATTGCTGCCAGGTGCCTACCAGGGCCTGCAAGGCTTCTTCGACGCGCCACCGCGCGCCACCTGGGGCGCCGTGCGCGTGGCCTCGCCAGACCGGCTGCCCGTGGTCGGACCGGTGTCCGATCAGGCTCCCGGCCTGTGGGCGCTGACGGCCATGGGCTCGCGCGGGCTCACGCTGTCGCTGCTGTGCGGCGAGCTGCTGGCAGCACGCCTGCACGACGAACCGCTGCCCCTGGATGCCAGGCTGGCGGCTGCCCTGGCCAGCGAGCGCCTGGGCCGCAGGCGCTGAACCGTTGAACCGCCCGCCCGCTGAACGGCCGGGCATTCACACAACGGCCTGAAAGAAAACCCGAGTCTTCCCGCAGACGGTTTTTCGTCACTCGTTATGTTCATGAGTACATATCGATAGAATCCGAAACCTGTTTTCAAAAGGAAACAAATAGCCGCTCCGTGTCCAACCACACAAGAACCTGAAACCGTGACCCTCCAGCCCCGCTCCTGCGCTCCCGCATCCGCACCCGCCCTCTCCTCCCCCGCGTTCCGCCTTCGCTCCGCGCTGACACACGCCCTGCTGCTTGCAGGCCTGGCCGCCAGCACGCAGGCGCAGGCCCAGGTCGAGGTCCAATCGGGCACGCCTGCAGCACAGGCTTCGCAGACCTTCCAGCTGGGCACGGTCGATGTGCGCGATACGCGCGATGAGGCAGAGGCCATATCCGGCGATGAACAGCGACTGGGCGCTGCCGAGATGCGCCAGCGCAATGCCGACACCGTGGCCGACGCCGTGCGCCTGCTGCCGGGCGCCACGCTGTCGCGCAACAATCGCAACGAGGAAATGATTTACCTGCGCGGTTTCGATCCGCGCCAGGTGCCGGTCTTCGTGGACGGCGTGCCGCTGTACGTGCCCTATGACGGCTATGTGGACTTCGGCCGCTTCACCACCTTCGACCTGTCCGAGATCCGCGTGGCCAAGGCCGGCGCATCGCTGATGTATGGCCCCAATACGCTGGGCGGCGCCATCAACCTGGTCACGCGCAAGCCCGTCAAATCCTTCGAGGGCGATGCGCGCGTCGGTGCCGGTGCGGGTGGTGAACGCAAGGCCGCCGTCAATCTGGGCGGCAACCTGGGCACCTGGTACTACCAGCTTGGCGCCTCCTACCTGGACGCGGACAGTTTTCCGCTGCCCAAGGGCTTCAAGGACTTCAAGAAGCAGCCCACCGACACGGGCAACTACCGCGACAACGCCTACCGCAAGGACAAGCGCCTGTCGTTCAAGCTGGGCCTCACTCCAAATGCCACGGACGAATACGCGCTGGGCTATGTGCGCCAGGAGGGCGAGAAAGGCAACCCCGTGTATACGGGCAGCGCCACGGGCAAGAACGTCACCCGCTACTGGCGCTGGCCCTACTGGGACAAGGACAGCGTGTATTTCCTGAGCACCACGCGCATCAATGCCGACAACCTGCTCAAGACCCGCATCTACCACGACACCTACAAGAACGGCCTGGACATGTACACGGACGCGAGCTACACGCGCCATGACCCCACCAGCAGCTACAAGGACGTGAGCCAGGGCGCCAGCATCGAGTGGGCCAACTACAGCTTCAAGGGCCATGCGCTGCGCCTGGGCGCGCACTACAAGATCGACGAGCACACCGATGCCGCCTCGGCCAAGGACCCCAGCAAGCACTACCGCGACGTGACGCGCTCCCTGGTGATCGAGGACACGATGGCCCTGGCCGAACGCTGGAGCCTGAACCTGGCGCTCAGCCACGACCAGCGCGATGCGCGCGAGGTCTACCAGTGGCCCACGGGCTCCGCCAGCGCCACCAATGGCGTGGCCAAGCTCGGCTATGCGCTGGGCGGTGGCGGCGAGGCCTATTTCATCGCCTCGCACAAGACGCGCTTTCCCACCATCAAGGACCGCTACTCGGCACGCATGGGCACGGCCCTGGCCAACCCCGACCTGCAGCCCGAGACCGCCAACCACCTGGAACTGGGCGTCAGCGGCTCGCCCTGGCAAGGCGGCCAGGGCCAGGCCGCGCTGTTCTACAGCCGCGTGCGCAACCAGATCCAGACCGTGGTCGTGGCCTCGGCCGAATGCGGCGGCACCACCTGCAACCAGGCGCAGAACGTGGGGCGCACGCGCAACATCGGCATGGAGCTGTCGCTGGCCCAACAGCTGTCGGCACAATGGAGCGTGAACGCCGGCTACACCTACCTGAACCGCCGCAACACCAGCGACTCCAGCATCACGCTGACCAACACGCCGCGCCACCGCCTGCTGGCCGGCATCCAGTGGCGTCCGCTGGCGCAGTGGGAATTCAATGCCGAGGTCGAGACCGAGAAGGGCCGCTACGTGCCGCTGTCGGGCAGCGGCCAGCTGCAGACGCTCAAGCTGCCCGGCTACGGCATTGCCAACCTGCGCGCGCGCTACAAGCCGCGCAGCGACATCACCGTGGACTTCGGCGTGGCCAATATCGGCGACAAGTGGTACCAGTTCGATGACGGCCTGCCCATGCCTGGCCGCAGCTGGTATGTCAACCTGGGCTATCGCTTCTGAAGCACGGACTGGCCCTGAATCCATGGAACCGCTCTGCCCCGATCGCCGCCGCCTGCTGGGCGCCCTGCCCGCGCTGGCAGCCCTGAGCGGCTGCGCCGCCCAGCCGGCCGAACCTGCCAGCGTGAACGTGGCCGTGGTCGGCGGCCTGTCGCTGTGCGGTGTGTGGCCGCACCTGGCCGACGCGGCGGGTCGCAGCCTGGGCCTGTCCGTGCGCACCGCCGTTGCCGCGCCCAAGGAGGGCGTGATACCCGCCATGGCCCAGGGCCGCGCCCAGCTGCTGCTCATCCACGCCAGCGACGAAGCCATGTCGCTGGAGGCTGCCGGCCTGGCATCGGCTGCGCGCGTGTGGGGCTGGAACGAGCATGTGTTCGCCGGCCCAGCGCATGATCCGGCCGGGGTGCGCAGTGCGGCCGATGGGGTGCAGGCCATGCGCCGCATCGTGGCCAGCGGCTCGCCCTTCATCGCGCTGCGCGACCCCGGCAGCTATACCGTGGTCCAGCGGCTGTGGCGCCGCGCCGGCATACGGCCCGACGCCCGCTGGCTGCGCGCCGACACCGGGCCGCGCCCCCAGGCGGTGCTGCAGCTGGCGGCCGAGCTGCAGGCCTATGCCGTGGTCGGCCATATCCCGCTGCATTTCGGCAAGATGGGCGCGCCCGGCATCGAGCTGCTGCTGCACGGCGACCCGCTGATGCGCCGGCCCTATGTGCTGCTCACGCCCGGCCCGCGCCATCCGGCCGACGCCCGCCAGCGCCGCGACGCGCAACGGCTGGCCGAGCATCTGCTGTCCGCACCGGGCCAGCAGGAACTGGCACTGGCCAATGTGGCAGCCGGAGGTCCCTGGATCTTCGGGCGTGACAGCATGCCCCTGGTCAACGACACCGGCGGCGGCCAGGAGTAAAAACCTGACTGGATCCCACAAGCACTGCATGCCATGAACTCACCTGCCGCCCTGCCCCTGGCCGCTCTGGTCCATCCCGACGACGAGCATGCAATGGAGCTGCTGCTCGAACGCGTGGCACGCCGCCTGCAAGGCGCGGGCTGGCGCGTAGGCGGCCTGGTGCATCGCCAGGACCGCTATGCCAACGGCAACAAGCGCATGCAGCTGTTCGACCTGCGCAGTGACCGCCAATTCGAGCTGTCCCAGGACCTGGGCTGCGCCTCGCGCGCCTGCAGCCTCAACCCCCAGGCCCTGGCCCAGGCCAGCGCCGTGCTGCGCCAGGCGCTGGTCGATGGCGTGGATCTGGTGGTGATCAACCGCTTCGGCATCGTCGAGGCCTCGGGCCAGGGCTTTGCCGCAGAATTCGCGGCCTTTGTCGAGGCCGGCACGCCTGTGCTCACGGCCGTCGCGGCCCGCCATCTTGAAGACTGGCGCAGGTACACCGGCAGCCTGCATGCCGAGCTGGCAGCCGATGAGGTGCAGATCGAGCAATGGTGCCGGGCACAGCTTGAGCGCCGTGGCTGCGCCAGCCCCATCCCCTGACTTTCATGACCGATCTTCTGTTCACCCGCCGCCGCTGGCTGGGCCAGGCCATGGCGGCGCTGGCCTCATCGGCTCTTGTCCCCGGCCATGCCCAGACCACGACCATTGCCGCGCGCATAGGCCAGATACCGGACGCGACCAAACTGCGCCGGGTGTTTGCTGCCGGCCCCCCCGCAGGCGTGCTGGTGGCCACGCTGGCACCGCACAAGCTGCTGGGCTGGCCCCAGCAGCTGGACGATGTCTCGCGCTCCTACCTGGGCCCCACGCTGCAGGCCCTGCCTCACCTGGGCCGCCTGTCCGGGCGCGGCAGCACCATGCCGCTGGAGTCGCTACTGAAGCTGCAGCCCGACCTGGTGCTGGACGCCGGCACGGCCGATGCCACCTATATCTCGGCCACCGAGCGGCTGGCGCGCCAGACCGGCCTGCCCTGCGTGCTGATCCAGGGGTCGCTGGCCGACCACGCAGGCCAGTTGCGCGAGGTCGGCGCCCTGCTGGGCGAGGCCGCGCGCGGCGAAACCCTGGCCCGCCATGCCGATGCCGTGGCGGCGCTGGCGCAGCGTGCCACCAAGGGCCTGGCACCGGCCGAGCGCCCGCGCGTGTACTTCGCGCGCAGCGCCAACGGCCTGGAAACGGGGCTGGCGGGCTCCATCAATGTGGAAGCCGTCGAGTACGCGGGCGGGCGCAATGTGGCGGCCGATGCAGGGCGTGGCGGGCTCACGCGCGTGTCCATGGAGCAGATCCTGGCCTGGGACCCGCAGGTCATCGTCACGCAGGAACCCGGCCTTGCCGAGCGCATGCGCCAGGACCCGCTGTGGCGCGGCGTGGCCGCCGTTCGCTCGGGCCGCGTGCACTGCGCGCCGGTCTGGCCCTTCGGCTGGCTGGACGGGCCGCCCGGCGTCAACCGGCTCATCGGCGTGCGCTGGCTGCTGGAAAAACTCCACCCGCAGGCGCAGGCCCTGCAGGGACTGCCGCCGTTGGAACGCGAGGTGCGCGACTTCTACCGCCTGTTCTACGGCACCGACCTGTCGCCCGCAGCGCTGGGCAGGCTGATGGAGACTGCGCGTTGATGCCTGCCACAGGCCGCCGCCTGGGGTGGGTGCTCGCACTGGCCTTGCTGGCCGCCGTGCTGCTGTGGGCGCTGGCGGCGGGTCAGTTCTCCATCGCGCCGCAGCAGCTGTGGCAGTCGCTGCTGGCGCGCGCCACGGGCACGGCGTCCCCCTTGTCCGCCAGCGCCGAGACCGTGCTCTGGAACATCCGCCTGCCACGCATCGCCGCAGGCCTGGCCGTGGGCGCCACGCTGGCGGCGGCGGGCGCGGCCTACCAGGGCATGTTCCGCAACCCGCTGGTCTCGCCCGACATCCTGGGCGTCTCGGCCGGTGCCGGCCTGGGCGCGGTGCTGGGCATCTTCCTGGGCTGGTCCATGGCGGCCGTGCAGGCCCTGGCCTTTGGCGGCGGGCTGGCCGCCGTGGCCGTGGTGGTGGCCATCAGCGCCAGCGTGCGCCGCCATGACCCGGTGCTGGTTCTGGTGCTGGCCGGCATTGCGCTGGGCGCGCTGTTGGGTGCGGGCATCGCCCTGGTCAAGACGCTGGCCGACCCCAATACGCAGCTGCCATCCATCACCTTCTGGCTCATGGGCGGCCTGAGCGCCGTCACCCTGCCCGAGCTGGGTGCCACAGCGCCCGTGATGCTGTGCGCCCTGCTGCCCCTGCTGCTGCTGCGCTGGCGCATCAACCTGCTGGGTCTGCCCGACGAAGAGGCGCTGGCCCTGGGCGTGCCCGTGGCACGCCTGCGCCTGCTGCTGGTGGCCTGTGCCACGCTGGGCACGGCGGCCGCCGTGTCGCTGGCCGGCATCGTCGGCTGGGTGGGGCTGGTGGTGCCGCATGTGGCGCGCCTGCTGGTCGGCCCCAATTTCGTGCGCCTGCTGCCGGCCTCGGCGCTGCTGGGCGCGGGCTTCGTGGTTGCGGCCGACACCCTGGCGCGCAGTGCGGCACGCATCGAGCTGCCGCTGGGCATTCTCACGGCCCTGGTCGGCGCGCCCTTCTTTCTCTACCTGCTGTCGCGCACGGGGCGCAATGACTGAGGTGCAGGCCCCACCCGTGCTGCAGACGCTGGCCCTGGCCACGGGCCATGGACGGCGGCGCGTCAGCCAGGGGCTGGACCTGGCCATTGCCGCAGGCGAGGTGCTGTGCCTGCTGGGCCCCAACGGCTGCGGCAAGACCACGCTGTTCCGTACCGTGCTGGGCCTGCTGGCGCCGCTGGCCGGGGAGGTGCGCGTGCAGGGCCAGCCCGTGCACAGCTGGCCGCGTGCCGAGTTTGCGCGGCGCGTGGGCTATGTGCCCCAGGCGCAGGCCGGCGTCTTCGGCTTCGAGGCGCTGGACATGGTGCTCATGGGCCGTGCCGCACGCCTGCCTGCGCTGGCCCGGCCCTCGGAAGCAGACCGGGCCATGGCGCTGGGCTGCATGGAGCAACTGGGCATAGGCCACCTGGCTCCGCGCCCCTATACCGAGCTGAGCGGCGGCGAGCGCCAGCTGGTGCTGATCGCACGCGCCCTGGCCCAGGAGCCCGCGCTGCTGGTCATGGACGAGCCCACGGCCAGCCTGGACTTCGGCAACCAGATCCGCGTGCTGGACCAGATTGCCGCGCTGCGTGCACGCGGCATGGCCGTGCTGCTGTCCACCCACCAGCCCGAGCATGCGCTGCAGGTGGCCGACCGCATCGCCCTGCTGGGCCGCGGCGGCCTCCAGGCCTGCGGTGCGGCGGCGCAGGTGGCCACGCCTGCCGCGCTGGCAGTGCTCTATGGTGTGAGCGAGGCGGCGGTGGCGACGCGGCTGCCGGCAATCCCTAAGGTCTGGGCGGGCGCCACTTCCAGCACGGCGGCGGCGTCAAGGGCCGGCCTGCATCCTTGAGCAAGCGCTCCAGCAATTGCTGCTCGCTGTGGATGGACGGATCGGCCAGCAGCCGGGCAAACCGGGTTCCTCCGTCCTGCATGCCGAGCGGGGCGGACGCTTGCATCAGCCACTCCAACTGGCGGCGCCGGGCCTGGGCCGCGGCGCGCTCGGCCGGGGTTTTGGCCAGCCGGCGTTGAATCGCCAGCCCAAAGCCCTCATCCAGCACGGTCGATGAGCGCTGCGTCAGCAGGCGGGCCACATGCAGGCAGTCGGCCTCGCGTGCCGTGGTCTTGCCCATCGCTTCGGGCTTGCAGGCATCCAGCAGCGTCTTGTAGCCCGTCAAGGGAAAGGCTGTCCAGATCCCTATTGCAGTGATCACCGCGCCTTCCTCGAGCCGGTAGTTCGGACTGCCTCCCAGCGCCTGCAGCTCCTGTGCCGTGGGCGGATGGCGCAGCAAAGCGGACTGCATCCAGCGCACGCCGTCATACATGTGCATGTCCGCATAGCGGCTTTCGCGCGCTGCAACCAGCAGTTCCTGCGGTCCCAGCGCCTGCTGCATCAGCGCAGAGAAATTGCTGGGCTCCAGCGCCAGCCAGCGGCGCGCAGCCTCGGCGCGCACTTCGCCTTCGTCCTCAGGGGCCTTGGAGGCCAGCAGTTGATAGGCCAGCGCATCCTGCCCCGCCCGCTCCAGCGCGTCCTGGCGCCAGCCCTCGGCCTGGCTGACAGCGCTTTTGTCGCGGGGCGACAGATTGATCAGGATGGCCGCAAAGGCCAGATCGCGCCCGCTGCCGGAACGGGCCAACTGCGCCGCCACGCGATGCAGATACGCATCCCAGGCTGATTCCTGTGCGGATTTGTCGGGTTCAGTCGTCTCGGCGGTGTGAGTTGCGGACAACGGAGACGGCGGCTGGGCCGGGCTCCGGACCTGCGCCTGGACAGCAGCGGTCAACGCCAGGGCCAGCCCGATGGCGGCACAACGGTTTCGCATTTTGAAATCCTCCCTCTGTCGGGCAGAGCATATCGGGTCGTCATGCGTCGGCCGGGTCAGCCTCACAAAGCCTGCTGCCTTTGACTTATATCCATATCCACATACTTGCAGGACAAAACAATCGTTTGCTTCTATAAGGCCATTGCTTACATTCCCGTCCATGCAGGGTTCTGCGCGCGTTTCCCGCAAGTGCCTCGGTGCCACGCAATGAACCCCTGCACCGCCGCCACCGGCGGCAGTCGAAGACCCCACATCCGAAGCGCCATGTACCAATACACCGAATTCGACAAACAGTTCATCCGCCTGCGCGCCGAGCAGTTCCGTGACCAGCTCGAACGCTGGCAGGCCGGCAAGCTCTCGGAGGATGAGTTCAAGCCCCTGCGCCTGCAAAACGGCTGGTATGTGCAGCGCTACGCGCCCATGCTGCGCGTGGCCGTGCCCTACGGCGAACTGTCCAGCGCCCAGTTGCGCGTGCTGGCCCGCGTGGCCCGCGAGTACGACCAGCCCGACGCCGCCCTGCTGGCCGAGGCCCGCGCCACCCAGGACCGGCTGGGCGACATCCCGCTGCACGACGGCCGCCGCATCGGCTCCGACCTGAAGTTCGGCTACGGCCACTTCACCACGCGCACCAACGTCCAGTACAACTGGATTCCGCTGTCAAAGGCCGCCGACGTGATGGACCTGCTGGCCAGCGTCAGCCTGCACGGCATCCAGACCAGCGGCAACTGCATCCGCAACATCAACAGCGACGCGCTGGCGGGCATCGCCATCGACGAGATCGCCGACCCCCGCCCCTTCACCGAAATCCTGCGCCAGTGGAGCACGCTGCACCCCGAGTTCAGCTTCCTGCCGCGCAAGTTCAAGGTCTCCATCAGCGGTGCCGAGGAAGACCGCGCCGCGCTGGGCTGGTACGACGTGGGCCTGCAGTTGCTCAAGAACGAGGCCGGCGAGCTGGGCTTCAAGGTGCGCGTGGGCGGCGGCATGGGCCGCACGCCCACCATCAGCCCGGTGCTGCGCGAGTTCCTGCCCTGGAACCAGCTGATGAACTACCTGGAAGCCGTGATCCGCGTCTACAACCGCTACGGCCGCCGCGACAACGCCTGGAAGGCGCGCATCAAGATCCTCGTGAAGTCCGAGGGCCAGAACTTCATCGACCAGGTCGATGAGGAATTCCGCCAGATCGTCGAGGTCGAGGGTGGTCCCCACACCATCACGCAAGCCGAGTACGACCGCGTGGCCGCCAATTTCCGCGAGCCCGAGCTGGACCTGTCGCCCGCCAATGCCGAGGCCGAGACCCTGGCCCTGCTGCGCACGGCCGCCGAGGAAGACAAGGACTTCGGCCGCTGGCTGATCAGCAACGTGCGCCCGCACCGCCACCCGCAGTTGCGCGCCGTGCTGCTGTCGTTCAAGCGCCTGGGCTACGCGCCCGGCGACGCCACGGCCGACCAGATGGATGCCGCCGCCGAGCTGGCCGACCAGTTCTCGGCCGGCGAGATGCGCGTCACCCACGAGCAGAACCTGCTGCTGCCCTGGGTGCGCCGCGACCAGTTGCCCCAGCTGTACAAGGCGGCCAAGGCCCTGGGCCTGGCCAAGCCCAACATCGGCCTGCTGACCGACATGATCGCCTGCCCGGGCGGCGACTTCTGCTCGCTGGCCAATGCACGCTCCCTGCCCATTGCCGAGGCCATCACCGAGCGCTACCAGGACCTGGACGAGCTGTGGGACCTGGGCGAGATCGACCTGCACATCAGCGGCTGCATCAACAGCTGCGGCCACCACCACAGCGGCCACATCGGCATCCTGGGCGTGGACAAGGACGGCAAGGAGTGGTACCAGATCACGCTGGGCGGCGCCGACGGCTCCCACCTGTCCGGCCCGGCCACGCCCGGCAAGATCATCGGCCCCTCCTTCAGCGCCGCCGAAGTGCCCGGCGTGATCGAGGCCCTGCTGGCCACCTACCGCGAGCAGCGCCAAAGCGAAGGCGGCCGTTTCGAGACCTTCATCGCCACCGTGCGCCGCGTGGGCATCGACCCGTTCAAGGCCGCCGGCAATGCCGCCCGCCACCCCGCCAAGCACACCGAGGAAGCGGCCGCCTGACCCAGGTGAGAGCCGCAGGAGATCCCCATGAAAATCATCGCCGCACACGAGCACCAAAGCCCGGCCGAAGGCCAGCAGACCATCATTGCCCCGGCCAATGACGCCGATCCCTTCACGCTGGATCTGACCGGCGTGCAGCGCATCGACCTGCACTTTCCCAAGTTCACCGATGGCCGCGCCTTCAGCCAGGCGCGCCTGCTGCGCAAGCGCCTGGGCTTTGTGGGCGAGATCCGCGCCACCGGCGACGTGCTGATCGACCAGCTGGTGCAGATGCAGCGCTGCGGCTTCGACGTGGCCGTGCTGCGCGAAGGCGTGGACATCGCCGATGCCCAGCGCCAACTGGACCGCTTCCACGGCTTCTACCAGGGTGATGCCGTGCATCCCGAGCCCCACTTCGTCAAGGCGGCCTGACATGGGTGCGCAAAGCTTTCTGTCGCGACAGGCATCGGCCAAGGCCACCGAGGTCAACGGCCGTGCCAGCAGCGGCTTTGCCGACAAGCTGGCCGCCACCGAGGCCCTGCTGCGCGAGGCCGCGGCGCTGGGTGCCGAGGCCGTGACCCAGGCCTCCAGCCTGGGCGCCGAGGATGTGGTGATCACCGACATCATCCACCGCCTGGGCCTGGACATCCCCGTCTTCGTGCTGGACACCGGTGCGCTGCACACCGAGACCCTGGCCCTGCTGGAGCGCACCCAGTCGCTGCCCGGCCTGAGCGTCAAGGTCTACCGGCCGCAGCTCGAATCGGTGATCCACTTCATCCGCGACAACGGCCAGGACGCCATGTACCGCAGCATCGAGCTGCGCAAGGCCTGCTGCGGCGTGCGCAAGATGGAGCCGCTGGCGCGCGCGCTGGCCGGCAAGAGCGCCTGGATCACGGGCCTGCGCCGCGAGC
Organism: Delftia sp. UME58; assembly: GCF_014170385.1. Classification (NCBI taxonomy): domain Bacteria; kingdom Pseudomonadati; phylum Pseudomonadota; class Betaproteobacteria; order Burkholderiales; family Comamonadaceae; genus Delftia; species Delftia sp. UME58. Next base: position 76,836 of record NZ_LZZV01000054.1, on the reverse strand, counting down.
AGTCCAACGCCCGCGCCGACGTGCCCGCCGTGGACCGCAGCGAGGTCGAGTCCAAGGGCCTGACCAAGTTCAACCCGCTGACAGACTGGACCCAGGGCGATGTCTGGCACTACATCGCCAGCCACGGCGTGGACTACAACCCGCTGCACGACCAGTTCTATCCCAGCATCGGCTGCGCACCCTGCACGCGCGCCGTCAGCCTTGGCGAGGACTTCCGCGCCGGCCGCTGGTGGTGGGAGGACGAAGCGGCCAAGGAATGCGGCCTGCACGCCAAGAAGTGAAGCCTGCAGGGTTTGACACCGATTTGATTGGAAACCAAGAAATGAACGCCCGTGTGGACACCTCCGTGCTGAGCCATCTCAGCAACCGCCACCTCGACGCCCTCGAAGAGGAAACCATCTTCGTGCTGCGCGAAGTGGCCGCCGCCTTCGAGCGCCCCACCCTGCTGTTTTCGGGCGGCAAGGACTCGCTGGTCATGCTGCGCTGCGCCGAAAAGGCCTTCGGCAAGGGCCGCATCCCCTATCCGCTGCTGATGATCGACACCGGCCACAACTTCCCGGAAGTGACCGATTTCCGCGACCTGCGTGCCAAGGAGCTCGGCGCCGAACTCATCGTGCGCAGCGTCGAGGACTCCATGGCACGCGGCACCGTGCGCCTGGCCCATCCGGGCGAAAGCCGCAACGTCCACCAGTCGGTAACGCTGCTGGAGGCCATCGATGAATTCCGCTTCGACGCCCTGATCGGCGGCGCGCGCCGCGACGAGGAAAAGGCCCGCGCCAAGGAACGCATCTTCAGCCACCGCGACAGCTTCGGCCAATGGCAGCCCAAGGCCCAGCGCCCCGAACTGTGGACGCTGTTCAACACGCGTCTGGCCCCCGGCGAGCACTTCCGCGTGTTCCCCATCAGCAACTGGACCGAACTCGACGTGTGGCAGTACATCGAGCGCGAGCAGATCGCCCTGCCCAGCATCTACTACACGCACAAGCGCGAAGTGGTGGAGCGCCGCGGCCTGCTGGTGCCCGTGACCGAACTCACGCCCCCGCGCGACGGCGAGGAAGTCGTGGTGCGCGACGTGCGCTTTCGCACCGTGGGCGACATCACCTGCACCTGCCCCGTGGAAAGCGAAGCCGCCACGGCAGCCGACATCGTGCTCGAAACCCTGGCCGCCGAAGTCAGCGAACGCGGCGCCACGCGCATGGACGACAAGACCAGCGACGCCTCCATGGAAAAGCGCAAGAAGGACGGATATTTCTGATGACCACCGCAAGCATTGCCGCCGACGCAGCCGTCGCGGATTCCACGGCCACCCAGGCCAGCCAGGCCACACAGCAGACCGCCGCCAACGCCTCGGCCTTGCGCTTCATCACCTGCGGCTCCGTCGATGACGGCAAGAGCACGCTGATCGGCCGCCTTCTGGTGGACACGCGCGCCGTGCTGCAGGACCAGCTGGCCGGCGTCACCAAGAGCGGCGAGACCGACCTGGCGCTGCTGACCGACGGCCTCTCGGCCGAGCGCGAGCAGGGCATCACCATCGACGTGGCCTACCGCTACTTCGCCACCGAAGGCCGCAAGTTCATCATCGGCGACGCGCCGGGCCATGAGCAGTACACGCGCAACATGGTCACCGCCGCCAGCAGCGCCGACGCCGCCGTGGTGCTGGTCGATGCCACCAAGCTCGACTGGAAGAACCCGCAACTCACCCTGCTGCCGCAGACGCGCCGCCACAGCCTGCTGGCCCACCTGCTGCGCGTGCATTCGCTGGTGTTTGCCGTCAACAAGCTCGACGCCATCGAAGACCCGCAACTGGCCTTCGTCCACATTCGCGGCGCGCTGGAGCGCTTCACGGCCGAGGCCGGCATTGCCTCGGCCGCCACCGTGCCCGTCTCGGCCCTCAAGGGCTTCAATGTGGTCAACGCCGAGCCCGGCTGGGCCGGCTACGAAGGCCCCAGCCTGCTGCAACTGCTGGAGCAGTTGCCCAACACGCCGACCGACACCGGCCTGGCGCTGGCCTTCCCCGTGCAGTGGGTGGAGAAATTCTCGTCCTCGGCCGATACCAGCCAGGGCCGACGCGTATTCTGGGGCCGCGTGGCAGCAGGCCGCGCACGCGTGGGCGACGCCGTGCAGATCCTGCCCAGCGGCCAGCAGGCCGTGATTGCCCAGGTGCTCGACCATGCCCGCGTTCCCGGCCCCATCGATGCAGGCCTGTCGGCCGGCATCACGCTGGACCGAGAGGTCGATGTCTCGCGCGGCGACTGGCTCGTCGCAGCCCCAACAGCTGCAGCGGCCGCGGCCGATGACGACTTCGACGCCCCGCAAACGCAGCCCGCATGGCCCAGCAAGCGCGAGTTGACCGCCACCGTGGCCTGGATGGACGAGCAGCCGCTGGTCCCCGGCCGCACCTACCTGGCGCTGCATGGCCACCGCTGGATCAAGGCCAAGGCCCGCCGCGTGGTGCACCGCCTGAACATCCACACGCTGGCCCAGGAAGAGGCCACGCAACTGGAGCCCAACGCCATCGGCCGCGTGGAGCTGCTGCTGCAGGAAAGCATTCCCGCAGCGCCCTTCGCCCAGGCCCGCCAGTTGGGTGCGCTGATCCTTGTGGACACGGCCAGCCACGCCACCGCAGGCGCTGCACTGCTGGATTGAGCAACTGGGCAGTCCCGCTTCGCGAGCCGGCACATGCCGGCTCGTGGGCTTTCGGAAAACCGCAGCAGTCCGCGCCAGAATCCTTGCCATGTGCGGGACTGGCTCCTGAAAAATTTTAGAATCCCGGGTTGATACCGACATTCACACTGCCATAAAAGACTCCCATGACTCACGTCGTCACCGAAAACTGCATCAAGTGCAAATACACAGATTGTGTGGATGTCTGCCCCGTGGACTGCTTCCGCGAAGGCCCCAACTTCCTCGTGATCGACCCTGACGAGTGCATCGATTGCGCCGTGTGCATTCCCGAATGCCCGGCCAATGCCATCTTTGCCGAAGAAGACGTCCCCGCCGACCAACTGGCCTTCATCAAGCTCAATGCCGAGCTGTCGCTGGAAAAGGGCTGGAAGAGCATCACCAAGCGCAAGGCCTCGCTGCCCGACGCCGACGACTGGAACGGCAAGCCCGGCAAGATCGATCAACTCGAGCGCTGAAGCCGCGCAGCCCATGCAAGACACCTCCGGCACGCAACCGATCCAGACCGATGCCCTCGTCATAGGCGCAGGCCCGGCGGGCCTGTTCCAGGTGTTCCAGCTGGGCCTGCAAGGCATCCGCTGCCATGTCGTCGATGCCCTGCCCCATGTGGGCGGGCAGTGCGCGCAGCTGTACGGCGACAAGCCCATCTACGACATTCCCGGCATTCCGGTATGCACGGGCCATGAACTGGTCCAGCTGCTGCAGCGGCAGATCGCCCCCATGGACGCGCAACTGCACCTTTCCCAGCAGGTCGCCCGGCTGCAGCGCATGGACGATGGCCGCTGGCTGGCGCAGACCTCGCAAGGCCTTGAACTGCACGCGCGCAGCGTCTTCATTGCGGCAGGCGTGGGCGCCTTTGTGCCCAAGGCCTTGAAGGTGCCCGGCGTGGAGCAGCTGGCTGCAGGCCAGCTCCACTACCATCCTGCCGATCTGGACATGGTGCGCGGCCGGACCGCCATCGTCCACGGTGGCGACGAAGAGGCCGTGGCCGCGGCCATTGCCTGCGCTGACAGGGCCCAGGCCACCTATCTGCTCTACCGCCGCGACGCCTTCCAGGCTTCGGTCGCACTGCTGGAGCGCCTACAGGAGCTGCGCGACAGCGGCGCCATCCGCGTGGTGATCGGCCAGATCACGCAACTGCATGCCGATGCAGGCCAACTGCGCGCCGTTCAATGGATGGATGGCGAAGGCCAGGAGCACGAACTGGCGGCGCAGCAACTGGTCGTCTGCCTGGGCATCTCCCCCCGCCTGGGCCCGGTCGCCGAATGGGGCCTGGCCATGGAACGCAAGCAGCTGCTGGTGAACCCTGCAACCCAGGCCACCGATGCGCCCGGCATCTATGCGATTGGCGACATCGTCAGCTACCCGGGCAAGCACAAGCTGATCCTGTGCGGCTTCCATGAAGCCACCATGGCGGCCTTTGCCGCCGCCGAGTATCTGCAGGGCGAAAAACCGCTGCTGCAGTACACGACGACCAGCGCACGGCTGCACGCCATCCTTGGCGTTTCCCACCCGGAGGCATGATTCCTCTTGGCCGCACCCCGGCGGCCCTACAGTTTGGCGCGGCAGTGTCGATAGAGTTGGCAGCGTCCACTCATGCACATCAAGCCTATGGTTGCCACACTAGAAGCCCCTCCCAACACCGCCATCGCGCCACCGGCCGATCCGCGCAGCTTCACCTTCCAGATGCCGCTGTTTCGCCCCGGCACGAATGTCACGCAAAACGGCAAGGCCGAGAAGGTCAGCCACGTGATACTGCGTCGCCGCGAACTGATGGTCTACCTGGTCGGCCATGAGGACCCGGTCAGGCCTGAACGGCTGAGCATCACGCCCTCGATGTTCACCACACAGCGGCGCCCTGAAGCCCTGAGCTGGATTCTGTGACAGAAACCGGGCCTGGGCCCGGTTTCATCGACCATCCACCCAGGCTCAGGCCTCGTTGCGCCCGGCCATCTTCTGGCCCAGGCGCACGGGCGCGGCATGCGTCCACTGCCCGTTGAAGCGAAGCCCTGCCGATGCAGGGAACAGCATGACCACAGTGGAACCCAGCTGGAAGCGCCCCATTTCCTCGCCCTGGCCCAGGACGATGGACTGGTCGTCATAGCGCCAGTCCTGGATGCGTCCGGGACGGGGAGGGTTGACGATGCCGTGCCACACCGTGCCCATGCTGCCCACGATGGTGGCGCCAACCAGCACCAGCACCATGGGACCATGGTCGGTATCGAAAACGCAGACCACGCGCTCGTTGCGCGCAAACAGGCCCGGCACGCCGCGCGCCGTGACCGGGTTGACCGAGAACAGTTCACCCGGCACATAAATCATGCGCCGCAGCCGGCCCGCACAGGGCATGTGAATGCGGTGGTAGTCGCGCGGGCTCAGGTAAATGGTGGCGAAATGCCCGTTGTCGAACTGGCGCGCCAACTGCGCATCGCCGCCGACCAGTGCCGTGGCGCTGTAGCTGTGCCCCTTGGCCTGGAAGATCTGCTCGCCCTCGATGGCACCGATCTGGCTGATGGCGCCATCCACCGGACAGACCCAGTCAGCCGAAGCCAGCGGCCGCACACCGGGCTTGAGCGCCCGCGTGAAGAACTCGTTGAAGCTGGCGTAGGCCGCAGGATCGGAATCGGCCGCCTCCGACATGTCCACGCCATAGCGGGCAATGAAGCGCCGGATGACTGCCGTGGTCAGGTCGCCAGCACGCGCCTGGGCCAGGCGCCCCATGACGGCAGTCAGCGCCTGCTTGGGCAAAAGATACTGGGAGAGAACGGCAAGTCGATCAGACATCGAGGTTTTGCTATAAAAGTAATAGAAGTTGTGGGCGGATTCTAGCCAACCCGCACCCCTCGCCCTCAACTCCTGCCGCTGCTTTCAGCACTTGCCAGGCCTGCCTCGAAGCCGAGCGCGCGATTTCCGGAGGCCACGGATGAAAAGCAGGTGACAAAGGCCGCACCCTCGCGGCAAAAATCCAACCTGTGTTTTGCGTGCGACGGCCGCATTGGGCTGCGCACGCGCGGGAATGCAACGCTGTAGAATTGGGAGGTTTGGCTGTTGCCGGGCTTTGCCTTTGCGACACCATTGTGACCTGGCCTTCCGTTCGGTCTGCGCCTCTTGCGCAGAACATCCACTGCTTTTTCAGCCTCGGCCCACGTACCCCATGTTCTGTGGGCCAGGCAAGGCCTTCGTGGTTCCGACAAGTGAGTGCCGCAACCGACCCAGACCTGAGAGATTGAACACATGGCCAAAGAAGAACTGATTGAAATGCAGGGTTCCGTCACGGAAGTCCTGCCTGACTCTCGCTTTCGTGTGACGCTGGAAAACGGACACCAGCTGATCGCCTACACCGGCGGCAAGATGCGCAAGCACCACATCCGCATCCTGGCTGGCGACAAGGTATCGCTGGAGATGTCGCCCTACGACCTGACCAAGGGCCGCATCACCTTCCGCCACCTGGCCAACCGCGGCCCTGGACCTGGCTCGCGTTGAGCAAAAAATTCGCCCATTGCGAAAATACCCATTTTTTTGACGCTACAATAGCGTTTTAGTCGGAGCGTAGCGCAGCCTGGTAGCGCATCTGCTTTGGGAGCAGAGGGTCGCGAGTTCGAATCCCGCCGCTCCGACCAAATGATTCAAGCCCCTGGTTCGAAAGAACCAGGGGCTTTTGTCTGCCCAATTCGCACGTTTTCAACGGAGCGTCGCCAGCGCAGCATCCCCAGCATGGCCACAAACCTTTCACACCCTTGCATCCAAGACTGGCACCCAGCCAGCAAATCGGCCCATGCGACTTTGGGAAATGGCAGCAGCTTGCGTTGAGCCTGCTCCTACAGCCTCGCAAGCCGCGCCAGGCCAGACTAGGGCTCCCAAATCAAGAAGGAGCTCCAATGAATTCCAACAGCCTTCAGTGCCGCACAGCCCTGGCCCTCGTGATGTCCGCAGCACTGCTGGGTGCATGCGCCCAGACCCAGCCAGCGCCCAATGCGCCTGTCACTGCGGTCATGGGAACGGTTGACCTGAGGGAGGCCGCTCCGCTTGCGCCCGATGCCGTGCTGGTCGTCGAACTGCAGGACACCTCGCGCGCCGATGCTCCCGCCCCGGTGATATCCCAGCAGTCCATGAGGATCGAAGGCCTCAAGCCACCCTACAGCTTCAAGCTGCCCGTCGAGCCCAGCCGCCTGAATCCTGCCACGCAATACACGGTCACCTCACGCATTACCCAGGGCAACCAACTCATCTTCATCAATGACACCGTCCACCCGGTCCTGACCCAGGGTGCAGGCTCCAAGGCCGACATGGTGCTGGTGCGCGTTGCCCCCTGACTGCCCCTCTGACGCCGCCCTCAACAATCAAAGCCTGCGGGAACATGGGGGGCTTTGTCACGCATGGCGCCAGACGGCCATCAAGGCATGCCGTTGGCGCCATGCAGGCGAAAGCCCGGCCGCTCGCAAAGCCGTTCGTAGTAGGCGCGGACTGCAGGCAATTCAGGGCGCTCCATGGGCGCCGACATCCAGCGGTGCGTGGACAGACCCAGCACGATATCGGCCAGGCTCAATTGCGCGCCAGCAGCAAAGGCGCCAGTGCGCGACAACTGGTCTTCCAGAATGCGCATGTGGCGATGCCAGTTCGCGATGCTGCCAGCCAGTTGCACGGGGTCCTGGTGCTCGGGGCTGCGCCTCACCAATCCCATGAAGGCATAGCGCCAGGCATTGTTCAGCTCCGTTGCCTGCCAATCCATCCACTGCTCGACAAGCGCGCGCTCGGCAGGTGCGGCCGGCAACAGGTCCTGCCGGTCATGGCGGGCCGCCAGGTAACGGCAGATGGTATTGGACTCCCACAGCACCAGTGGTCCATCAAGCAGCACGGGAACCATCGCATTCGGGTTGAGCCCCAGAAATCCCGGCTCCTGCGTCGATCGATGGCCTGAGCCCCATTCCTCCTGATCGAAAGAAATTCCCAACTCCACGCAAAGCCACAGCACCTTGCGCACATTGATGGACGATGACTTGCCCAGAATCCTGATCACTCGCGGCCTTCCTCCATTTCGGTGTTTTGCAGGCCTGCATTGTCCGCGCCATCCGACAAGAAATGCGACCGAACCCCCACCGCTGCCGCATGATGCAGGCATGCCTCTGGAAATGCCCTCATCACGCCCAAGCGCCTGCGGCCCAGCGCCCCCAGATGCCGACCTCTGGACTGCCTACATCGATGCAAGCGCCGTACCCAACCCCGGACGCATGGCCATGGGCGCCGTCATCATCGCACCCGACGGACGCCGCCACCTGCTGTGCGAGCCCTGTGCCGAGCGAGGCTGCAACAATGAAGCCGAACTGCGCGCCCTGATGGCCGCGCTGCAGGCCCTGCAAACCCTGCAGGCGCGCCGCCTGACCATCTTCACGGACAGCAGCATCCTGGTGGAGCAGTTGACTCCATCGCCACGCCCCATCAAGCCCATCGCGCGCCTGGCAGACCTCTTTGATGAGGCCCGCACCATGTTGGCCAGGTTCGAGCATGTGCAACTGCGCTGGATACCCCGTCACCGCAACACCGAGGCCGACGCACTGGCCAGGGAAGCTCTTTTGCAGGCGTGAATCCCGCACCGCACCCACACCCACACCCACACCCTTTCGCAAAGTCTCGGTTCATGCCGCCTGCTGTCTGTCCAGGCGCTTGAGGAACACGCCAATCTCCTTCACGACCTGGGCATCCCCCTTCTCCTGCGCGCAGGCCAATCCCGTATTCCACGCCCGCCGCGCTCCAGCAGCGTCGCCCAGCGCCAGCAATGCCCGGCCCAGCAGCTTCCACGCCACCGAATAGCCGGGATCGAGTTCAGTGGCCCGCTCTAGGTGTGAATGAGCCACCCCAGGCGCCTCGTTTTCAAGATAGGTCTTGCCCAAGGTACAGCGCAGCAGTGCCGAGTCCTTGCCGGATGCGAGCAGGCCCTCAAGCCTTTGCGTCATTTCATTCATCTTCAAACCCCTTCTGCGGCAACACAGGCCCATGGCTCCAGCGGCAAATTCTGACTCTGCTATAATCCCGTGGTTGTCTGCGCAGGCAATGCTGTATCTCACGCCGGCGCGTCGTGCACTACGACGAAAAAAACAACGGTGACAGCCGCAGAGACGTTCTGCCGTAAAACGATGGTCGCGTAAGAGCCATCGTCCACATTCCCAGAAAAAAAGCCCGCTCCACAGCGGGCTTTTTGCATTGCACGACGCATTTGGCTTGAGGCGGTCGCATCGGAGTACAAAAAAAACAGCTTTACGACTCAGATGCATGCAACTTCCGCTGCTTTGACCCCATCAAGCACCTTGTTTCAATTTACACTTGACAACCAGGAAGGACCGGAGACGCAGACGCAGGCGCTCTCATTCAAAACCCCTAGCATGTGTCCTTCCTGGATTGATCGCATGGAACGCTCCATTCAGCGCCCCGGCCGCCTCCGCAGCCGGGGCGTTTTTTCTTGAGCAACAGCAGGTCAGGCACCGGTCCGGCAGGCGAAAACCGCAAAACACAAGCTTTTTTCTAATTCCAGAGAAAGTTATGGGTTTATTTGAGAATGATTCTTGTTTGCGTATATCATTCAACCCATGCTGCAGCATTCATGGTGTTGCAGCAGTTCAGTTTCATCGTGGGGCGACTCGTCAGGCCAGTTCAGCCTGCAGTCGTTTTTGCCAGCCAGCGGTATGCCGGTTAGCCAGGCTCTTTTTCAAGCACGATCGTTTCTGGATATCTCGCGCACCCCCTTCGAGACGGCGCCCGCAGCAGCAGACGCGCCGCTTTTGCCCCCAACCCGGCCATCATCGAGCATCGGCCTGCGGTTGCGCACCAAGATCCTCCCCCTCCTATCCCTCTTGCACTCAGTCAGGCAAATACCTGTCCGCAGCTTCCCCTGCCCCAATGCAGAAAGCCCGGCCTGCACATGGTGCGGACCGGGCCTTTTCACGGAAGCATCAAGGGTTGCGGCGGCGCAGACGGATGGCCAGTCCACCCATCATCAGGCTCAGCAGCGCGACCGCCCACTCGCTCAGTGACGGAATCGCCGCCGGCGTACCGCCACCGACCGCGGCAGGCAGCACCAGGGCCGAAGGGTCTTCCACACGGCCATTGGCCAGCAGATCGTCATCGCCCAGGCCGCCATCGCGCAGCACGAAGGAGACGACGCGCCCCTGCAGCGTTGCAGGTATGCGGTACCAGTGCTGCGCGGTGTTATCAGCCGTGCGACCCCACTTCCAGTATTCAGCACCACTGGGCAGATCGTTCGGATAGGTCAGCCTGACCGTCACGAGCGCACCCGCATCACAGCCATCGGTATTGAGCTTCAACAGCCCATGTGGCACCACCGCCCCAGGACGTGGAGCACCCGGTGCCGCCATGACCTGCGGCGGCTCGGCCAGGCGGCAGCTGGCGCCACCGCCCACGACCTCGCCCGCAACTGCAATCTGGCTTGCTCCGCTGATATTGAATCGATTGGCAGGGTCCACCGCGCCCGCTGCGGTCGCCAGCAGCGGATAGCTGGCAGTCACAGCCGCATGGACACCATCGCTCACGCTCAGTTGCAAACTGGCTGGGCCGGTCACCGAAGCCATGTACATGGCGGCGCTCAATTGCCGCGACACCTGTTCGGGGCTGCCGCGCAGCTGTATGCCGGGCTGTGCGGCATCGGCATCCTCCAGGCCCAGCACCTGTCCGCCGCTGGCGACGATGGACAGTGTGACGACGGGGCTGTCGGCATCGGCCACCACCACATCCGCCAGATCGGCCGCCTGGCCCACCACCACGGCCTGTGCATTGGCAGGCACGCCGCTGAACGATGGCGCCTGGCCACCGAAATTCAGGCCCAGGAGGATGGGGTTGTGGTCACTGGAACGATAGGCAGTGGGTGCATAGAAGCTGGCCTGCTGATCCAGCGACTTGAACTCGACGTTGTAGTCGAGCACCTCGGGCTCCTCCGCATTGATGGCCCACTTGACTGCACGCCCCACGCTGGGCTGCAGGCTGGTGCTCACCAGCACATGGTCCAGCGAACCCCACATTCCGTCGAATGCGTAGGACAGCCCCTGGGAGACCTTGACATAGCCGCCGGTCTCCAGCGTGGTGATGGGATCTTCCTTCGCATAGGCGTTGAAGTCGCCCACCAGCACCACGTGGGGGCTGGTCGCGCCTGTGGGCCGGGTTGCCAGCCAGTTGCTCAGTTGCCGGGCCGTCTTCACGCGTGCCGCGTTGTTGGCGCCCTGGCCGTCTAGCACGTCCGCATTGCCCGCGCCGCCGAGCACGCTGCCCTTGGATTTGAAATGGTTCACCACCAGGGTGAACTGCTCCGTGCTGCCGCCCACGGCAAAGGTCTGCGCAATCGGCACGCGGGCTCCGCCGATGCTTCCGTTGAAGGCATCGTAGGTGGAGACATTGGGTGCCGCTGCGCTGCCCACCGGCGTGACGCGGTCGCTGCGATAGAGGATGGCCACGGTAATGGCATCCGTGCCCGCGCCTGGCACCGTGCCTGCAGCCTCACTGAAGGGTGCCTTGACCACCGCATACACGGCGCCGGCAGGCTTGTCCGCACTCGCATTCAAGGCGTCGGCCAGATCCTGGATGGCGCTGCCCGGGCCAAAGCCATTGTTCTGCACCTCCATCAGGCCGTACACATCGGCGCCCAGCCCCAGCAGATTGGCCACGATCTTGGCGCGCTGCCTGTCCAGCTCGGCAACGCTGTTGGCACCGCGAATGCCCTGCTGGTTGCCCAGCGGCGTGTTGAACATCACCTGGGAAGAGCCGCTTGTGGCCCCCGTCAGGTTGAAGAAATTGAGAACGTTGGCAGACGCGATCCTGAGCGTGGCCGCTCCCACGGCCTGCTGCAATTCAACAGCAGAAGGTCGCGCGGCTCCCGTGAACTGCGGAGTCTGCGTGGGCTGCACGCGGTAGCTGGTCAGATAGGGCTGGCTGGCGGCAGCATCAAAGAACTGGTCGAGCACGCCGATGACGCGGTCCACGCCATCGCCAGCGCGCAGCGTGTTGGACGCCGACAGCGGCAAGCCGCCACGACCCGGCACGAACTCGGGATTCTGGGCTCCCGAGCGATCATCGAGAATGATCTGGCTGCGCTGCAGCGTCTGCACGTAGGCTGCATAGCCCGCCACGCTGGGGGCGTTGACTTCGGTGTACTGCGCCAACGGCGTATCGGCGGACAGCGTGACATTGCCGTAGCGGCCCAGCGTACGGTTGTCGCTCACCACCAGCTTGCCGCCTGCGGTGGCGGATGCCACCTCCACACGCATACCTTCCAGGCGCTCCCATTGCCCCATGTCGCTGACAGGCAGTGCGATACGCACCGGCTCCGGCAAGGCCGCCGCGCCGCGCACAACGAAGTCCGTGATGGCGCTGAGCTGGGTCTGATTGCGGAACTCGCTCACCGAGGCGGAAATCTGCACCAGCTTGCCCACCATGCTCTCATCCACGCCAGGATTGGCGTTGCCGTAGTAGACAAAGATGCCCTCCGAGGTAGCAGCGTCGCCATCGGAGTCTGCCGCCTCTTCCTGCACGAAGAAGCCGCTCAGTCCAGGCATATAGGCCGTCACCACGGCACTCACCGTCACCTTCTGCCCCACCAGAGGAGACTGATCGCCAGAGCCCTGGACCGCAGAAATCCTGGTGACCGGCGGCTCGTCTCCTGTCGTGAAGCCCAGCGTCGTGCCGGTCCACACATTGCCCGAGGTATCCAGCACCGGCTCGCCCACGGAAACCAGGGTATAGGGAGTATTGACCGCCAGCCGCACACCCGCGTTGAGCGTGATGGTCGAGCCACTGAATTTGACCTGTGCCGCATCGCCAGCCTGCAGCGTTGCCACCACCGTGCCGCCCTGGCGCAGTTCGAAACTGCCGCTACCGGGTTTCACCGCCTCATCGAAACTCAGCTTGATTTCGGGATTCAGCGCCACCCCGGTTGCCGCCATCGCGGGAATGCTTGCCTGCAACATGGGCGCCGTGGTGTCGGGCAGCGCCAGGGTGATGGAGACATCATCAATGGCCAGGCCGTGGTCGTTGCCCACATCATTGAGCTCAATCCAACGCAGCCACAGCGTGGCACCTGGCGCCCAGCCCAGGCCGCGCAGATCCCCGCCCACATTGCTCACCCGCCCGGCCACGTTGCCGTCCACGGCGGCAGCATTGCCGGTGGCAACCGGCGATTGCCAGTTGAAGTTCGCGCCGGCAGGCAGCCATTCGGGCACGTCGGCAAAGGTGGCTCCCATGCCGTACTCCAGCACCATGGGCTGCGGTTCCGTATTGCCACCGTTGCGCCATTGCTCGCCGTTGAATCGCAAGGTGATGCCGTCGACCGAGCCACCCGTGTCATTTCGCACCGCCAGCGCAATCCAGCCCGCTACAGCGCCCTGGGCCGGGCTGCCAAAGTAGGCCCCGCCTGATGCCACGCCCCCCAAGGCACGGTCCGCGCCCAGCCCCAGGCTGTAGAAGCTGCCGGTGTTGGAGGCACCATTGCCAGCCACATAAGAGGTAATGGATGCCAGGTTCTTGTTGAAGAGAAACCATCCCGGCAAGGTGCTGTTATTGGCCCATGCCAGCCCCACCCCGGAATCTGCCAGGGTGTCGAAATTCTGCGTGTAGGTGCCGTTGAAGGGAACCTGCGCCCATACCCCGGCAGATGCCGAAAGAAGCAGCCCCGCGCCATACAGACGCCAACGATGGCGCTGCAATGGCGCACTCACCGGATTGGCCGGGTTGAAAACAAATGGAATCAGCGTGGCAGCAATAGACATGGATGCGCAATAAAAAAGCAATGCGCTCCCCCCCATGGTTGCGCAACTCCCGGTTTATCGCGCATGGAGATGACCAGCCTGTGACTCGGCAGATGCTCCTCCGTCCTACGTGCAGACTCGCCTCCCACCCATCGGCGGACCTGCGCACGCCAGGCATCATCGCCTTCAGTTTCTGCACCGTTTCATTGCCGGGTCTGGGGCATTTCCTCCTCCCTCCCTCTCATTCCCCCAGGAAGCTTTCAAAAAGCACCGGCTCTTTCTTCCCAGGCCAGCGCAAGCCGCTGGCCTTTTTCTTGGGCGCATCTCGTCGCCCCAACCATCCCCATCGACTGTCTTGAAGGCGCTACGTCGCTGGTGACTTTTCCTGCATTCGCACACTCTTTTTCTTACTCATAACTTACAAAATATTCATGGCCGTGATATACAAGCGCATCTCCCACTGCAAATCATCATCGCCATGACATCCGACTACAAGGCCCTGTTGCAACAAAAAGCCGAGCTTGAGAAAAAAATCGACGCACTCATCAAGCATGCGAAAACCGATGCGATCACTGAGGCGAAGGCGATGGTGCAGCAATATGGCCTGACGAAAGAAGACGTCTTCCCCTCCGCCAAGAGCAAACCCAACAAGGCCGGCAAGCGCAGCGTGGGAGAGCCCAAATTCCGCAACCCAGAAACCGGCGCCACCTGGACAGGCCGCGGAAAACCGCCCAAGTGGATAGAAGGCAAGGACCGCGCAAGCCTCGCCATCTGAGGATCGACACCGGGCGCCGGCCATGGCTCCAGTCGGCACCCCCTATTCCGCCGCGATGCCATACCATGCGATTTCCACCACAAGGAGGAAACGCACATGAGCAAACAGAGCACAGACACCCTTTTGGCAGCAGAACTGGCTGATCACTTCATCGAAGTCATCCTGTCCACCAAACCAGAGCTGCTGGTCTCGGGCATCGGGGGGGTGGCAGACCTGCACCACATACAGCAAGGAGCCAAGGCCCTGGCGCATTTCCGCCTCACGCTGATCCAGGAACTGTCGCAACAGCCCATGCCCGGCATGGGCGCCAACTGAATCAATCCTGGACCCACCTCCTTGCCGGGCCTGCTCCCGCAGTCCCTGTGAAATCCGTGCGATTCTGACGACACCGCAGGACACTTCAAGGCAAGAAAAAACGCCACACATCGGGTTCTCCGTTGTGTGGCGTTGTCTTGGATGGTGGAGCTGGCGGGAATTGAACCCGCGTCCGCAAGCCTTCGCCGGGCAGATCTACATGTTTAGCGTTCTGTTTTGAGTCTCGCCTCCCAAGTCGCGCAGGCGCACGCTACCTGGGATGCCAGCTTCCTTGGATCTTGCCACGTACTAAGAAGCCCAGCACGCAGCCAGCTGATGTGAATTCCCTTGCAGCCGGGAGGTATTGCTACCCCCTTGCCCAGCCCATCAGCGTGCTGTTGCAAGGCTCACCGGATTTAAGCGGCGAGTGCGAAACGTTCGTCGTTTGCAGTTAGTTTTTTTGAATGGAGATTTACGAGCGTCACTCAAGCTCGACATGCACCACACCGGTCCCGAACCCACGTCGAAACCAGGACAGCCCCAAGGCTCCTATCTTAGCCTCTTTCCAGCAGTTTCAAGAGCTCCAGCGGAGAATTGATTTGCGCATCCGCCTGCCAGTGCAAGGTGTCGCTGGCCGCACCAAGGTAGCCATAGCATGCAGCCACGGTCTTCATGCCCGCAGCCTTGCCTGCAACGATGTCGCGCTCATCATCACCCACATAGACAAAACACCGGGGAGGCAGGCCGATACGCGCGGCAGCTTCCAGCAACGGTGCTGGATGGGGCTTTGCGTGAGGCGTGGTGTCACCGCTGACGATAGCCCCCGCACTCGCGAAAAGCGGCATCTGCTGCGTCAGCGGGTCGGTGAAACGCATGGATTTGTTGGTGACCACACCCCAGGGCATGGATGCCGCCCGGAGCTGTGCGATCAGTTCCGGGACACCATCGAACGCATAGGTGCGTTCGGTCATGCACTGCTCGTAGTTGCGGAAGAACTCCTCGCGCATCTCCGGAAACTCCGGCGAGTCGGGCGTGAGCCCGAAGCCCACTCCCAGCATCCCCCGCGCCCCGGCGCCCGCCATGGGCCGATACCGCTCATAAGGAAGCGACTGCAGGCCACGGTCAATGCGCATCCTGTCTGCGGCCGCACCCAGGTCGGGCGCACTGTCGATCAAGGTGCCGTCCAGGTCGAACAGAACAGCTCGGACTTCTTGCCACATGCGGCCTACCCTTCTGCCCGGCGCGTTGCCAGCATGTAGTTCACCGACGTGTCCGCGCTGAGCCAGTAGCGCCCGGTGATGGGGTTGTGCTGCAGGCCCTTGCTGGCCTGCAGGTCAAGGCCGGCCTGACGGGCAAACATGGCGAGTTCGCTGGGCTGGATCAGCTTGGCGTACTCATGCGTCCCCTTGGGAATCATCTTGAGCAGGTACTCAGCCGCCACAATGGCCAGGCCAAAGGCCTTGGCACTGCGGTTGATCGTGGAGAAGAACACCCAGCCTCCGGGCTTGACCAGCTCGGCGCAGGCCGCGACCACGGAAGCGGGATCGGGCACATGCTCCAGCATCTCCATGCAGGTCACCACGTCAAAGGAGCCCGGCTGTTCCTGGGCCAGACGCTCCACGCTGACTTCGTGGTAGTGGATGTTCGGCGTACCCGTTTCCAGAGCATGCAACTGGGCCACACGCAATGCCTTGGTGGCCAGGTCGATGCCTACCACCTCTCTCGCCCCCTTGCGGGCCATGGAATCGGCGAGGATGCCGCCGCCGCAGCCGACATCAAGCACCCTGAGGCCCTTCAATGGAGCTTGCGCATCAATCCAGTCCAGGCGCAGCGGATTGATCTGATGCAGAGGTTTGAACTCACTTTCCGGGTCCCACCAGCGATGGGCCAGGCTGGAGAATTTCTCCAGCTCCGCCGGGTCGGCATTGACGTTGATTGCGTTGCTCATGGCTCGATTGTCGGTGATTGCGACGACCGTTCGGCCATAAAAAAAGCCCCGTTGCCGGGGCTTTTGCGGGAAGCAATCGAAAGATTACTGAGCGGCGCGGGTGCCGACCACTTCGATTTCCACGCGACGGTTCTTTGCGCGGCCTTCCTTGGTCTTGTTGTCGGCGATGGGCTGCTTTTCGCCCTTGCCTTCAGTGTAGACGCGGTTCTTTTCGATGCCCTTGGACACCAGGTAAGCCTTCACAGCTTCAGCGCGGCGAACCGACAGCTTCTGGTTGTAGGCGTCAGAGCCAACGGAGTCGGTGTGACCGACGGCGATGACCACTTCCAGGTTGATGCCCTTGACCTTGGAGGCCAGGTCATCCAGCTTGGCCTTGCCTTCGGGCTTCAGAACCGACTTGTCGAAGTCGAAGAAAGCGTCAGCAGAGAAGGTCACCTTGGAAGCCACGGCCGGAGCGGGAGCCGGTGCCGGAGCGGGAGCTGCCGGAGCGGGCGTCACAGCGGGAGCCACAGCGGCTGCCACAGGCTTCAGAGCACCGTCGCAGTCAGCTGCGGCAGTGGCGGGCGTCCAGTTGGCATCGCGCCAGCACAGTTCGTTCGTGCCGTTCTTCCACACCAGTTCGCTGGTGCCGTTTTGCCAGTTGTCGATGGTCTTGCCACCGTCAGCAGCCTTCACTTGTGCGCCAGCGGCCGTTGCGAGGGCGGCAGAGGCAAACAACATCGCCACTTTGTTCAGTTTCTTCATGGTTCTCCTCTTGGGGAAAAAGCCGCAGCAGGGCTGCGAATCTGTGGACGTCATCAGTGACCATCACCAAAAACGTTGAATTGATTGTGCCATACGTCACAAGCAGACGGACCGCCAAGCGGGCGCCAACAAGTAGGACAGCGGCGGAATTCCAGGGTTATGTTGCTCGGCTGCTACACGTCATTCGACCTAAAATGGGCCTTTTCCCGCCGTCAGAGTATCGCCACACATGACCCAGTTTGCTAAAGAAACCCTGCCCATCAGCCTCGAAGAGGAGATGCGTCGCAGCTATCTCGATTACGCAATGAGCGTGATCGTGGGCCGGGCGCTGCCCGATGCGCGAGATGGCCTCAAGCCTGTGCATCGGCGCGTGCTGTTCGCCATGCACGAGCTCAACAACGACTGGAACCGGCCGTACAAGAAGTCGGCGCGTATCGTCGGCGACGTGATCGGCAAGTACCACCCGCACGGCGACAGCGCGGTGTACGACACCATCGTGCGCATGGCACAGGATTTTTCGCTGCGCCACATGCTGGTCGACGGGCAGGGCAACTTCGGTTCGGTGGACGGGGACAGCGCGGCGGCGATGCGTTACACCGAAATCCGCCTGTCCAAGATCTCCCACGAGATGCTGGGCGACATCGACAAGGAGACGGTGGACTACGGCCCGAACTACGACGGCAGCGAGCGCGAGCCGCTGGTGCTGCCCGCGCGGCTGCCCAACCTGCTGGTCAATGGTTCCTCGGGCATTGCCGTGGGCATGGCCACGAATATTCCTCCGCACAACCTCAACGAGGTGGTGGATGCCTGCCTGCATCTGCTGCAGACGCCTCAGGCCACCATCGACGAGCTGATGGAGATCATTCCCGCGCCTGACTTCCCCACGGCCGGCATCATCTATGGCATCAACGGTGTCAAGGAAGGCTACCGCACGGGTCGCGGACGCGTGGTGATGCGCGCCAAGTGCCACTTCGAGGACATCGATCGCGGCCAGCGCCAGGCCATCATCGTTGACGAGCTGCCCTACCAGGTCAACAAGAAGACGCTGCAGGAGCGCATGGCCGAGCTGGTGCACGAGAAGAAGATCGAAGGCATCAGCCACATCCAGGACGAGTCCGACAAGTCGGGCATGCGCCTGGTGATCGAGCTCAAGCGCGGCGAAGTGCCCGAGGTCGTGCTCAACAACCTGTACAAGCTGACCCAGTTGCAAGACACCTTCGGCATGAACATGGTGGCGCTGGTCGATGGCCAGCCCAAGCTGTGCAACCTGAAGGACTTGGTCGAGGTCTTCCTGCAGCACCGACGCGAAGTGGTCACGCGCCGCACGGTGTATGAGCTGCGCAAGGCGCGCGAGCGCGGCCATGTGCTGGAAGGCCTGGCGGTCGCGCTGGCCAATATCGACGACTTCATCGCCATCATCCGCAACGCGCCGACTCCGCCCGTGGCCAAGGCCGAGCTGATGACGCGCAACTGGGACAGCAAGCTGGTGCGCGAGATGCTCACGCGCACCCGCACCGATGGCGGCGTGGTCAACGCCGACGACTACCGCCCCGACGGCCTGGAGCGCGAATTCGGCATGCAGGCCGATGGCCTGTACCGCCTGTCCGAAACCCAGGCCCAGGAAATCCTGCAGATGCGCCTGCAGCGCCTGACCGGCCTGGAGCAGGACAAGATCGTCGCCGAGTACAAGGACGTGATGTCCGTCATCGAGGACCTGCTGGACATCCTGTCCAAGCCCGAGCGCGTGTCGGCCATCATTGGCGACGAGCTCAAGCAGATCAAGGCCGAGTTCGGCCAGAGCAAGGTCGGCGCCCGTCGCAGCACGGTGGAGTACAGCGCGCAGGACCTGTCCACCGAGGACCTGATCACGCCCACCGACATGGTGGTCACGCTCAGCCACACGGGCTACATCAAGAGCCAGCCGCTGTCCGAGTACCGCTCGCAAAAGCGCGGCGGACGCGGCAAGCAGGCCACGGCCACCAAGGAAGACGACTGGATCGACCAGCTGTTCATCGCCAACACGCACGACTACCTGCTGTGCTTCTCCAACCGCGGCCGCCTGTACTGGCTCAAGGTCTGGGAAGTGCCCGCAGGTTCGCGCGGCTCGCGCGGACGCCCCATCGTCAACATGTTCCCGCTGCAGGATGGCGAGAAGATCAACGTGGTGCTGCCGCTGACTGGCGAGTACCGCAGCTTCCCGGCCGACCACTATGTGTTCATGTCCACCAGCATGGGCACCGTGAAGAAGACGGCGCTGGACGAGTTCTCCAACCCGCGCAAGGCCGGCATCATCGCCGTGGGCCTGGACGAGGGCGACTTCCTGATCGGCGCAGCGCTGACCGACGGCAAGCATGACGTGATGCTGTTCAGCGACGGCGGCAAGGCCGTGCGCTTCGACGAAAACGACGTGCGCCCCATGGGCCGCAACGCGCGTGGCGTCAAGGGCATGAACCTGGAGGAAGGCCAGAGCGTGATCGCCATGCTGGTGGCCGAGGACGAGTCGCAAAGCGTGCTCACGGCCACCGAGAACGGCTACGGCAAGCGCACCTCCATCGTCGAGTACACGCGCCACGGCCGCGGCACCAAGGGCATGATTGCCATCCAGCAGTCCGAGCGCAACGGCAAGGTCGTCGCCGCGACCCTGGTGCATGCCGATGACGAAATCATGCTGATCACAGACACTGGCGTGCTGGTGCGCACCCGGGTCTCGGAAATCCGGGAACTGGGCCGCGCCACCCAGGGCGTGACGCTGATCTCCCTGGACGAAGGCGCCAAGCTCGGCGGCCTGCAGCGCATCGTTGAAAACGATGCCAATGAAGTCGAGGACGAGGCCACGGGCGAGGAGGCCGCAGGCGGCGACGAAGCCGCTGCCGAAGGCACGGGCGAGCCCGCCTGATGACCCAGCCGCCGCTGGGGCTGCCTCCCGCACCGGGGCGCAGCCCCAGCGGCGGCCCAGATTTTTGACAGTTGCAGGCACCGCCCGAACTGGCGCCTGCGCGTGACTTGACAGTGAACTCCATGAACCGCCCTTACAACTTCTCCGCCGGCCCCGCCGCCATTCCCGCCGAAGTGCTGCAGCAGGCAGCCGCCGAAATGCTCGACTGGCACGGGTCCGGCATGAGCGTGATGGAGATGAGCCACCGCGGCAAGGAGTTCATCTCCATCTATGAACAGGCCGAGGCCGACCTGCGCGAGCTGCTGGCCGTGCCGCCCGAGTTCAAGATCCTGTTCATGCAAGGTGGCGGCCTGGCCGAGAACGCCATCGTTCCCCTGAACCTGTCGCGTGCAGGCACGGTGGACTTCGTGCTCAGCGGCAGCTGGAGCCAGAAGTCGGCCAAGGAAGCACGCAAGTACGTGGCCGATGCGCACATCGCTGCCAGCGGCGAGGACGGCAAGTTCACCGCCCTGCCCGCCCCCGAGAGCTGGCAACTGAGCCGCGGCGCCAGCTACGTGCACATCTGCAGCAACGAAACCATCCATGGCGTGGAGTTCCAGGAGCTGCCCGACCTGAAGGCGCTGGGCTGCGATGCTCCGCTGGTGGTGGATTTTTCCTCGCACGTGGCCTCGCGCCCCGTCGATTGGAGCCGCGTGGGCCTGGCGTTCGGCGGCGCGCAGAAGAACCTGGGCCCGGCCGGCCTGACCCTGGTCATCGTGCGCGAGGATCTGCTGGGCCACGCCCTGCCGGCCTGCCCTTCGGCCTTCGACTACAAGACCGTGGCCGACAACCAGTCGATGTACAACACGCCTCCGACCTGGGGCATCTACATCGCAGGCCTCACATTCCAATGGATCAAGCGCCAGACCGAAGGCGGCCTGACCGGCGTGGCCGCCCTGGAGGCGCGCAACATCGCCAAGGCCGACCTGTTCTACCAGTACGTGGACCAGTCCTCGTTCTACGTGAACAAGGTCGCTGCCAATTGCCGCTCGCGCATGAACATCCCCTTCTTCCTGCGCGACGAATCGCGCAATGACGCCTTCCTGGCCGGAGCCCGGGAACGCGGCCTGCTGCAGCTCAAGGGCCACAAGTCCGTCGGCGGCATGCGTGCCAGCATCTACAACGCCATGCCCATCGCTGGCGTGCAGGCGCTGGTGGAGTACATGCGCGAATTCGAACAGCGCAACGCCTGACCGACCCACACTCCCGCCCATGAGCACCACACCCCAAGCCTCTCCCGATCTGGCGCATCTGCGCGTGCAGATCGACGATATCGACCAGCAACTGCTGGATCTGCTGAACCGACGTGCCCGCGTGGCAGAGCAAGTTGGCGAGGTCAAGAAGCGTGAAGGCACGCCCTTCTTCCGCCCGGACCGCGTGGCCCAGGTCATCCAGAAGATCGAGTCTGCCAACCCCGGCCCGCTCAAGAACGGCCATGTCTCGGCCATCTGGCGCGAGATCATGTCGGCCTGCCTGGCGCTGGAGTCGCCCCAGCGCGTGGCCGTGCTGGGCCCGGCGGGCACGTTCTGCGAGGAAGCCGCCATCCAGTACTTCGGCGGCGCGGCCGATCTGATGTACTGCAACAGCTTCGACGAGGTGTTCCACGCCACGGCCGCCGGCAGCGCGCAGTACGGCGTGGTGGGCGTGGAGAACTCCAACGAAGGCGTGGTCACGCGCTCGCTGGACATGTTCCTGCACACGCCCTGCCACGTGGTGGGCGAGGTCAGCCTGCTGGTGCGCCACAACCTGCTTCGCAGCAGCAACACGACCGAGGGCATCGAGGTCGTGGCGGCTCACCCCCAGGCCCTGGCACAGTGCCAGGGCTGGCTGGCCAAGCACCTGCCGCATGCCGAGCGCCGCCCGGTGTCCAGTAATGCCGAAGGCGCCCGCCTGGCGGCGCTGCACCCCAACATCGCCGGCCTGGCCAGCGAACGCGCGGCCCAGCAATTCGGCCTGCACGTGGTGGCGCATGCCATCCAGGACGATGCCTACAACCGCACGCGCTTCGCCGTCATCTGCCTGCCGCACACGCTGGCCACGCCCTCGCCCAGCGGCCAGGATTGCACCAGCATCATCATCTCCGTGCCCAACCGCCCAGGCGCCGTGCATGACCTGCTGGTGCCGCTGAAGAGGCACGGCGTGTCGATGACGCGCTTCGAGTCGCGCCCCGCGCGCACCGGCCAGTGGGAGTACTACTTCTACATCGACCTCGAAGGCCACCCGGCCCAGCCCAACGTGGCCAGCGCGCTGGAAGAGCTGCGCGGCCTGTGCGCCTTCTACAAGGTGCTGGGCACCTACCCGGTATCCAAGTGATGCAGCCCTTTGAACAACTGGGGCTGATCGGCTGCGGCCTCATGGGCGGCTCGTTCGCCCTGGCGCTCAAGCAGGCAGGGCTGGTCAAGCGCGTCGTGGGCTACAGCAAGTCGCCTTCGACGACCGAACGCGCTCGCCAGATGGGCGTCATCGATGTGGAGGCCCCCTCTGCCCTGCTGGCCGCTGCCGGTGCCGACCTGGTGCTGCTGGCCGTGCCCGTGGCAGCCACCGAGGCCACGCTCAAGTCCATCAAGCACCTGGTCACGCCCGAGATGATGATCATGGACGTGGGCTCCACCAAGGTCGATGTGGTGCATGCCGCCCGCTCGGCCCTGCGCGACCAGCTCGGCTCCTTCGTGCCGGCCCACCCCATTGCAGGCAAGGAAGTCTCGGGCGTCGAGCACTCCGACCCCCAGCTGTACAAGGGCGCACAGGTCATCCTGACGCCCACCGAACGCACGCTGACCGACCACCTGCAAAAGGCCCGCTCCCTGTGGGAGCTGCTGGGCTGCCGCGTGCGCGCCATGTCGCCCGAAGCCCACGACAGCGCCTTTGCCACGGTCAGCCACCTGCCGCATCTGCTGGCCTTCGCCATGATGCAAAGCGTGATCACCCAGCCCGACTCCGACGACGTGCTGTCCCTGGCCGGCCCCGGCTTCCGCGACTTCACGCGCATTGCCGCAGGCGATCCCAAGATGTGGCGTGATGTGCTGCTGGCCAACAGCGAGCAGGTTCTGGCACAGTCGCGCCAGTTCCAGCAGGCGCTGCAGCAACTCGAATCCCTGATCCAGGCCGGTGACGGACAAGGTCTGGAAGACCGCCTGACCCTGGCCAGCGCCGCGCGCGCCCACTGGCGCCTGGGCGCCCCGCGCCGCTGACGCGCAATGCAGGGCAAGCGCCAGACGCAAGCCCGGCGCACCCAAAGCGCTCCTGTGCATTGCGGCCGGCGCGGCCGCAATGCCTCCCGACAGCCTGTTTGCCTCCGAATTGCCATGTTCAGTACCGCCTTCCTCGATCTCCCACCCCTCTCCCGCGCGCAGGGCACGGTGAGCCTGCCGGGCTCCAAGAGCATCTCGAACCGCGTGCTGCTGCTCGCGGCGCTGAGCCAGGGCACGACCGTGGTCCACGACCTGCTCGACTCGGACGACACGCGCGTCATGCTCCGGGCCCTGCAGCAGCTGGGCTGCACGGTGGAGCCCGCGACCATCACCCTCGGCCAGCCCGTGCGCATCACCGGCCTGGGCGGCATCCTGCCCCCTGGCACCAGCGCCGAACTGTTCATGGGCAACGCCGGCACGGCCATGCGGCCGCTGACTGCAGCCCTGTCCGTGCTGGGCGGCGACTTCAAGCTCAGCGGCGTGCCGCGCATGCATGAGCGCCCCATCGGCGATCTGGTCGATGCGCTGCGCCAGCTCGGCTGCCGTATCGACTACCTGGGCAACGAGGGCTTTCCCCCGCTGCACATCCGCCAGCCCGATTTCTCGCAGCTGCCGCACAGCCCCATCCAGGTGCGTGGCGATGTCTCCAGCCAGTTCCTGACCTCGCTGCTGATGGCGCTGCCGCTGCTGGCCAGCACGCGCGACATCACCATCGAAGTCGTGGGCGAGCTGATCTCCAAGCCCTACATCCACATCACGCTGGAATTGCTGGCCCGTTTCGGCATTGCCGTGCACAACGAGAGCTGGCAGCGCTTCACCATCCCGGCCGGCAGCCGCTACCGCTCGCCTGGCGAGATCCATGTCGAGGCAGACGCCTCGTCGGCCAGCTACTTCATCGCACTGGGCGCCATCGCCTCGGACAGCGCCGAAGGCATCCGCATCCTCGGCGTAGGGCTGGACTCCATCCAGGGCGATATCCGCTTTGTCGAGGCCGCGCGCGCCATGGGCGCCGAGGTGGAAGGCGGCCCCAACTGGCTGCGCATCCGCCGTGGCGCATGGCCGCTCAAGGCCATCGACCTGGACTGCAACCACATCCCCGATGCCGCCATGACGCTGGCCGTCATGGCCCTGTATGCCGATGGCACGACCACGCTGCGCAATATCGCAAGCTGGCGTGTCAAGGAAACCGACCGCATCGCGGCCATGACCAAGGAGCTGCGCAAGCTGGGCGCCGATGTCGAGGAGGGCGCGGACTTCATCCGCATCACGCCGCCCGCGTCCACCGCCGCATGGCGTGCGGCCAGCATCCACACCTACGACGACCACCGCGTGGCCATGTGCTTCTCGCTGGCGGCCTTCAACCCGGCCGCCCTGCCCGTGCGCATCGAAGACCCCAAGTGCGTCGCCAAGACCTTCCCCGACTACTTCGAGGCCCTGTTCTCGGTCTGCGAGACGGCCCGCGCGCGCATTCCCGTGATCTGCATCGATGGCCCCACGGCCTCGGGCAAGGGCACGATTGCCGCCGAGGTCGCCCAGGCCCTGGGCTACCACCTGCTGGACTCGGGCGCGCTGTACCGGCTCACGGGGCTGGCCGCATCGCGCGCCGGCATGGTGCTTGACGAACCGCATGCCCAGCAGATCGCCGTGCTGGCGCGCGAGCTGCCCGTGCGCTTTGACGCAGAGCAGCGCATCTGGCTGGGCGACGAGGATGTCACCCTCATCCTGCGCAGCGAGGAGTCGGGCATGAACGCCTCGCGCGTCTCGGCCCTGCCTGCCGTGCGCGACGCACTGGTGGACCTGCAGCTGTCCTTCCAGCAGCTTCCGGGGCTGGTTGCCGACGGCCGCGACATGGGCACAGTGATCTTTCCCCATGCTCCCCTCAAGGTCTATTTGTCGGCCTCCGCCGCCTGTCGCGCTGAGCGCCGGCATAAGCAGTTGATTTCCAAAGGAATTGCCGCTAACATAAGCGCCCTTCGGGCTGACCTTGAAGCACGCGATGCGCGGGACATGAACCGCAGCGTTGCACCGCTCAAGCCCGCCCAGGATTCCATGCTGCTTGACAGCTCCGAGCTCTCCATCGAAGAGGTGGCAGAGCAGGTGCTTTCGTGGTGGCAGGAACGCCAGCCGTTCGGCCGCGACTGATTGCCAGTTGCGCCGCACGGCCGGCAACCCGCCCTCCGGGCCCAGACATGGCGGCACCGCCCCGTGTACGGCCCGAGGTTCATAGACTCCAACACCGTGGTTGAACCCACAACACCTCCGCAAGCAGTCCTAGAAACGCCTGGCAATAGTGCCGGCGGAAACCTGTTTGCGGGCAAGGAAATACATGTCTGAATCTTTTGCCTCCCTGTTTGAAGAATCGCTGCAACGCACGGAAATGCGTCCTGGCGAGGTCATCACCGCTGAAGTCGTGCGCGTCGAGCACAACTTCGTCGTCGTGAACGCTGGCCTGAAGTCGGAAGCCTACGTGCCAATCGACGAATTCAAGAACGACCAGGGAGAAATCGAAGTCCAGGTGGGCGACTTTGTGTCGGTCGCCATCGGCTCGATCGAAAACGGCTACGGCGACACCATCCTGTCGCGCGACACCGCCAAGCGCTTGGCCTCGTGGCTGGCTCTGGAAAAGGCCCTGGAATCGGGCGAATTCGTGACCGGCACGACCTCCGGCAAGGTCAAGGGCGGCCTGACGGTGCTGGTCAACGGCATCCGTGCCTTCCTGCCCGGCTCGCTGATCGACACCCGTCCGATCAAGGACCTGACTCCGTACGAAAACAAGACGATGGAGTTCAAGGTCATCAAGCTGGACCGCAAGCGCAACAACGTGGTGCTGAGCCGCCGCGCCGTGGTCGAAGCCTCGATGGGCGAAGAGCGCGCCAAGCTGATGGAGACGCTGAAGGAAGGCGCCATCGTTCAAGGCGTGGTCAAGAACATCACCGAATACGGTGCGTTCGTGGACCTGGGCGGCATCGACGGCCTGCTGCACATCACCGACATGGCATGGCGCCGCGTGCGTCATCCCTCGGAAGTCGTGCAGGCTGGCCAGGAAATCACCGCCAAGATCCTCAAGTTCGACACCGAGAAGAACCGTGTCTCGCTGGGCCTGAAGCAAATGGGCGACGACCCGTGGATGGGCGTTTCGCGCCGCTACCCCTCGAGCACCCGCCTGTTCGGCAAGGTCACGAACATTGCCGACTACGGCGCGTTCGTCGAGCTGGAACCCGGCATCGAAGGCCTGGTGCACGTCTCCGAAATGGACTGGACCAACAAGAACATTGCTCCGACCAAGCTCGTGACCCTGGGTGACGAAGTCGAAGTCATGGTGCTGGAGATCGACGAAGACAAGCGTCGCATCTCGCTGGGCATGAAGCAGTGCAAGGCCAACCCATGGCAAGAGTTCGCGCAAAACACCAAGCGCGGCGACCGCGTCAAGGGCCCGATCAAGTCGATCACCGACTTCGGCGTGTTCGTGGGCCTGGCTGCCGGTATCGACGGCCTGGTGCACCTGTCCGACCTGTCCTGGAACGAGCCCGGCGAAGCCGCCGTGCGCAACTACAAGAAGGGCCAGGAAGTCGAAGCCATCGTGCTGGCCGTGGACGTCGAGCGCGAGCGCATCTCCCTGGGCATCAAGCAGCTGGACAGCGACCCCTTCACAACGTTCGTGACCGTGAACGACAAGGGCCAGATCGTGTCGGGCAAGGTCAAGACGGTGGACGCACGTGGTGCTGAAATCGACCTGGGCGAAGACATCATCGGTTACCTGCGTGCTTCGGAAATCGCCGTGGACCGCGTGGAAGATGCCCGCTCGGTGCTGAAGGAAGGCGACGAGATCACCGCCGTGGTGGTCAATGTGGATCGCAAGACCCGCAACATCCAGCTGTCGATCAAGGCCAAGGACCAGGTTGACCAGCAAGAAGCCATGGCTTCCCTGTCCGCCCAGTCGGCCAAGGAAAACGCCGGCACGACCAGCCTGGGCGCCCTGCTGCGCGCCAAGCTGGACAACTCCGACAAGTAATCAGCAGCCAGCCTGCTGACCGCTGAAGGTCGGATGCGACGGGTGCCTCCGGGCGCCCGTCGCCATTTCAACCCCTGATTCCTATCCTTGATGACCCGATCCGATCTCGTCGAAGAACTCGCAGCCCGCTTTGGCCAACTGAGCCAGCGCGATGCCGAGCAGGCCGTCAAGACGATTCTTGACGCCGTCAGCGATGCCCTGGTGCGCGGCCATCGCATCGAAATCCGCGGCTTTGGCAGTTTCTCGGTCAACCATCGCCCGCCCCGCATGGGCCGCAATCCCCGCAGTGGCGAGGCCGTCCACATTCCGTCCAAGCGCGTGCCGCACTTCAAGCCCGGCAAGGCCCTGCGCGAAGCCGTGGACCTGCGCCCCGGCGCAGTCATCGATACAGACAACACAGGCTCCGGCACAGGCACCGGCCCTGCCGCCTGAAAGTCGGCTGACCGGCTGCGCGCGCCGCAGCCGCCCTCTCCGCCAGGCTCTAGAATCGTTCCCGTCACACAAGGGAACACATGAAGTACTTCCTGTGGCTGCTCAAGGCGGCCATTTTTTTTACGCTGTTCGCTTTCGCGCTGAACAACCAGCAGGACGCGACGGTGCACTTCTTCTTCGGCACCTCCTGGACTGCGCCACTGGTACTGGTGGTGCTGGCCGCCTTCGCGCTGGGCCTGATCGTGGGCGTTCTGGGCATGGTGCCGCGCTGGCTCAAGCACCGCAACGCCGCACGCTCGACCCAGGCTGCGGTGCCTGCCACGACCGAGGCACCGGCAGCGGCCACGGCGCCCAAGACCGCCCCATCCCCCATCCTGCCGGGCGACGTGCATGGAATTTGATCTGAGCTGGATATTGCTGGGCCTGCCCGTGGCCTTCGTGCTGGGCTGGCTGGCCTCGCGCTGGGACCTGCGGCAGATTCGCGCCGAAAACCGCCAGGCACCCAAGGCCTATTTCAAGGGCCTGAACTTCCTGCTCAACGAGCAGCAGGACAAGGCCATCGACGCCTTCATCGAAGCAGTGCAGAACGACCCCGACACCTCGGAGCTGCATTTCGCCCTGGGCAACCTCTTCCGCCGCCGTGGCGAATACAACCGCGCCGTGCGCGTGCACGAGCACCTGCTGTCGCGCGGCGACCTCAGCCGCGTGGACCGCGACCGTGCCCAGCATGCGCTGGCCCAGGACTTTCTGAAGGCAGGGCTGCTCGATCGTGCCGAGGACGCGCTGCGCCGCCTGGAAGGTACGGCCTTCGAGGCCGAGGCCCGCCTGGCACTGCTGGCCATCTACGAACGCTCGCGCGACTGGACACAGGCAGCCGCCATTGCTCGCCGCATGCAGGATGCCAGCCAGGGGGACTTCAGTGGCCGGCTGGCCCACTACCTGTGCGAAGACGCCCAGTCCTTGCTGGCCCAGGGCCAGCAGTCCGAGGCGCTGCAGCGGCTGCAGCAAGCCATCGCCACCGCACCCCAGGCCGCACGCCCGCGCCTGGAGCATGCCCAGTTGCTGCACCGCATGGGGCAATCGGCCCAGGCCTTGCATACGCTGGAGAGCCTGGCCGAGCAATCTCCCGCCTCGCTGCCGCTGGCAGCCCAGCTGCTGGTGGACATTGCAGCCGCCACGGGCCAGCGCCAGCACATCCATCAACTGCTCAGCCAGCAGTACGAGCAGGCACCCTCGCTGGATCTGCTGCAGGCGCTGGTCGCGCTGGACGCTCAAATTGAAGCACACGGCAACGATCGTGAAACCAGGGCACCCGGACGCGCACGCCTGGTCCAGCATCTGGACAGGGAGCCCTCCCTGGTGGCCGCCGCGCAGTGGCTGGCCGGCGAGAAGCTGGCCGAGGAGCAATACCACCCGGCCGTGCAACGCGCGCTGGACCACGCAGCCAAGCCACTGACCCGCTACCGCTGCGCGGCCTGCGGCTTCGAGGCGCGCCAGCATTTCTGGCATTGCCCCGGCTGCCAGAGCTGGGACAGCTATCCGGCCCGGCGCGTCGAGGAACTGTGATCCGGGGCAGCGGCGGAAAGCAGCCGCATCCCCTGCATCGCGTCACCCCCATTGGCAAACACGGCATGGACGGTGTATTTTCAGAGTATTCCTAGAAACCGCCTTGGCAGGCGCATGGCCATTGGCTTTGGACACTTTCGGCCCTGCCTGCTCGGGCCTGCTGGCCTCCTTCACCGCCTAGCCGCACGCCAAGGCCCTGCATAAGATGCCTCTGGGTCGCAATGTTGCGGCCCTCAACATTTTGGGATCAGGAGGTTTGTATGTTCAGAAAACTGATGACTGGCTTCATTGCACTGCTGTGGTCCGTGATGGCCTTGGCTGCGGTGGAAGTCAACAAGGCGAATGAAGCCGAACTGACGTCCATCAAGGGCATTGGCCCGGCCATGTCGGCACGCATTCTCGAAGAGCGCAAATCCTCCGCCTTCAAGGACTGGCCCGATTTCATTGCCCGGGTCAAAGGCGTGGGCGAACCGACCGCCGCAAAGCTCTCGGGTGACGGCCTGACGGTCAACGGCAGCAGCTACAAGGGCAAGGTCGCCAAGCCCGATGCCAAGGACACGACAGCCAAGGGCGCCAAGCCGACCAAGGACCAGGCCACCAAACCGGCCACGCCAGCCAAGGCCGGCGCGGCCTCCTGAGTACGCCAACTGTCTCTATCCAACCCGCTTCGGCGGGTTTTTCATGCGTACTACCCTCGGGGTATGCGCGGCCATAGCCTGAAACATGCTCAGGTTTTCATAGCGAAGCAAAAAACCTTGCCCGTAAAATGAACCGCCCATGCCCCTGATCACCCTCATCCTCCTACCCTTCATCGGCAGCCTGATTGCCGCAATGCTGCCCGCCAATGCGCGCAATACGGAGTCAACGCTGGCCGGCGTCATCGCCCTCGGCTGCGCCATCCAGACTGCATTGCTGTTCCCCCAGATCGCCGATGGAGAGGTGTTGCGCCAGGAGATCGAGTGGCTGCCGGCCCTGGGACTGAACCTGGTGATCCGCATGGACGGCTTTGCCTGGATGTTCTGCATGCTGGTGCTGGGCATCGGTTCGCTGGTGGTGCTTTATGCGCGCTACTACATGTCGCCGGCCGATCCCGTGCCGCGCTTTTTCTCGTTCTTTCTGGCCTTCATGGGCGCAATGGCTGGCGTGGTGCTGTCGGGCAACATCATCCAGATTGCGTTCTTCTGGGAGCTGACCAGCCTTTTCTCCTTTCTTCTGATCGGCTACTGGCACCATCGCAAGGACGCGCGCCGGGGCGCGCGCATGGCGCTGACGGTGACGGGAACGGGCGGCCTGGCCATGCTGGCGGGCATGCTGGTGCTGGGCCACATCGTGGGCAGCTATGACCTGGACAACGTGCTCGTGGCGGGCCAGCAGGTACGTGACCACCAGCTGTACCTGGTCGCCCTGGTGCTGATCCTGTTGGGCGCACTGACCAAGAGCGCGCAATTCCCCTTCCACTTCTGGCTGCCGCACGCCATGGCCGCACCCACGCCGGTGTCGGCATATCTGCACTCCGCCACCATGGTCAAGGCCGGCGTCTTCCTGCTGGCGCGCATGTGGCCCGTGCTGGGCGATACCGATGCCTGGTTCTGGCTGGTGGGCGGAGCCGGCGCGGCAACGCTGCTCATCGGCGGCTATCTGGCCATGTTCCAGCACGATCTCAAGGGATTGCTGGCCTATTCGACGATTTCCCACCTGGGCCTGATCACGCTGCTGCTGGGCCTCAACAGCAAGCTGGCCGCCGTGGCTGCGGTGTTCCACATCATGAACCATGCGACCTTCAAGGCCTCGCTGTTCATGGCCGCAGGCATCGTCGACCATGAAAGCGGTACGCGCGACATCCGCCGGCTCTCGGGCCTGCGGCACATGATGCCCATCACGGCCACGCTGGCCTGCGTGGCCAGTGCGGCCATGGCGGGCGTGCCGCTGCTCAACGGCTTCCTGTCCAAGGAAATGTTCTTCGCCGAGACCGTCTACCTGGACGCCGCCCCCTGGGTGCGCACTGCCCTGCCCGTGGCCGCCACGGTGGCGGGCATGTTCAGCGTGGCCTATTCGCTGCGCTTCACCATCGACGTCTTCTTCGGCCCCAAGGCAACCGACCTGCCGCACGAACCGCACGAGCCGCCGCACTGGATGCGCGTGCCCGTCGAGCTGCTGGTGCTGGCCTGCCTGGTCGTCGGCATGCTGCCGGCGTGGGCCGTGGGCAGCTTCCTCGCAGCAGCCGCCACGCCCGTGGTAGGCGGCGATCTGCCCGAGTACAGCCTGGCCATCTGGCACGGCTGGAACATGCCCTTGATCATGAGCCTTGTGGCGCTGATCGGCGGCATCCTGCTGTACATGCTGCTGCGCTGGCAGCGCCAGGCCGGCCATATGGATACCGCGCCGCTGGTGGGCACGATCAGCGGACAGCGTGTTTTCGAGAACCTGCTGGCCCGCCTGTCGCTGCTGGGCCGCTGGTCGCGCCGGCGCCTGTCCACCATGCGTCTGCAGTGGCAGATGCTGTGGCTGGTCTGCACCGCCGTGCTGGCCGGCGCTCTGCCGCTGTGGCTGCAAGGCATCAAGCTGGGCGACCGGGGCATGCTGCCGCTGTCGCCCGCCTTCGTGATGCTGTGGGCCGTGGGCATTCTCTGCGCCCTGGGCACGGCATGGAAAGCCAAGTACCACCGGCTGACGGCGCTGATCATGCTGGGCGGCGCGGGCCTGTGCACCTGCCTGACCTTCCTGTGGTTCTCGGCACCCGATCTGGCGCTGACCCAACTGGTCGTCGAGGTCGCCACCACGGTGCTGATGCTGCTGGGCCTGCGCTGGATGCCCAAGCGGGACAAGAGCCTTCACATTCCCGTGCTGTCCGCCGAGCTGCGCGCCCGCTCGCGCCGCATGCGCGACCTGCTGCTGTCGCTGGTGGCCGGGGGCGGCATGGCCTGGCTGGCCTTCGCCATGATGAGCCGCCCCTTCTATGACGGCGCCTCCACCTTCTTCCTGGAACATGCGCTCAGCGATGGCGGCGGCACCAATGTGGTCAACGTGATGCTGGTGGATTTCCGGGGCTTCGACACCTTCGGCGAAATCGTGGTTCTGGGCATCGTGGCCCTGGTCGTCTATGCGCTGCTGCGGCGCTTTCGCCCGGCGCGCGAGACGCTGGACCTGCCCGAGCAGCAACGCTACATGCCTGGTGACCTGCAGACCGATCTGTTCAATCCGCGCAATGCCGGCGATACGGCCGTGGGCTACCTGATGGTGCCCGCCGTGCTGGTGCGCCTGCTGCTGCCTTTTGCGGCCCTGGTCTCGGTCTACATCTTCATGCGCGGCCACAACGAGCCCGGCGGCGGCTTCGTGGCCGGCCTGGTGTTCTCCGTCGCCTTGCTGATGCAATACATCATCTCCGGCACGCAGTGGGTCGAGGCCCACCTGCCGATCTTCCCGCGCCGATGGATCGGTGTCGGCCTGCTGTTCGCACTGGGTACCGGCATGGGCTCCATCGTGGCCGGCTATCCCTTCCTCACCAGCCACACCTTCCATATGACCCTGCCAGTCGTCGGCGACGTGCATCTCGCCAGCGCCCTGTTCTTCGACATCGGCGTGTTCTCGCTGGTGGTCGGCGCGACCATGCTCATTCTGACGGCCATCGCCCACCAATCGGTGCGCAGCCACCGCTACCACGCCCGCCTGCTGGAGGAGCAGCAACAACAGGCCGAAGAGGCCGAAGCCGCCGTGCAGCAGGCCACCGCTGCAGCGCTTGCACGAGGAGGTTTCTGATGGAAGTCGTGCTTGCCATTGCCATCGGCGTACTGACCGGCTCGGGCGTGTGGCTGCTGCTGCGCCCACGGACCTACCAGGTCATCATGGGCCTGGCCCTGCTGTCGTATGCAGTCAACCTTTTCATCTTCAGCATGGGCCGCCAGGGCCTGGCCATAGACAAGGAGCCCGTGCTGCGCGCCGGCGTGCCGCAGGATCTTGCGCACTATGCCGACCCCATGCCCCAGGCGCTGGTGCTCACGGCCATCGTGATCGGCTTTGCCATGACGGCGCTGTTCCTGGTGGTGCTGCTGGCCTCGCGCGGCACCACGGCCACCGACCATGTGGACGGAGCCCATTCCCGCACCGAGCAGGAGATGCCATGAACGAGCTGACCGCCCGTCTCATGCCGCACCTGATGCTGGCGCCCATCGTTCTGCCCATGCTCTCGGCAGCGCTGATGCTGCTGCTGCGCGAAGAGCGCCAGCGCCTCAAATTCGCTCTTGGACTGGTCTCCACCCTGCTGGGCCTGGGCGTGGCCGTGATGCTGATGCTGTGGACCGACCAGGCCGGCGCACCCGTCAACCTGGGCGTCTACATGCCGGGCAACTGGCCCATGCCCTTCGGTATTTCGCTGGCGCTGGACCGCCTGACCGGCATGATGCTGGTGCTGACCTACACGGTGGCCCTGGCCTCGCTGGTCTTCTCCAGCGCCCGCTGGCACCGCGCGGGGATGCACTTTCACTCGCTGTTCCAGTTCCAGCTGATGGGCCTGAGCGGTGCCTTCCTCACGGCGGACCTGTTCAACCTGTTCGTATTCTTCGAGATCATGCTCGCGGCCTCCTACGGACTGGTGCTGCATGGTTCCGGCCGGGCGCGCATCCAGGCGGGCCTGCACTACATCGCCATCAATCTTGCGGCCTCGTCGCTGTTTCTCATCGGCGTGTCCATGCTCTACGGCCTGACCGGCACGCTGAACATGGCCGACCTGGCACGTGCCATCCCCCAGGTCAGCAGCGCCGACCGCGGGCTGCTGCATTCGGCCGCTGCCATCCTGGGCATTGCCTTCCTGACCAAGGCGGCCATGTGGCCGCTGAACTTCTGGCTGGTGCCGGCCTACAGCGCAGCCACCGCTCCCGTGGGCGCAGTGTTCGCCCTCATGACCAAGGTGGGCGTCTACGTGGTGCTGCGGCTGTGGACGCTGCTGTTCAGCTCCGAGGCCGGTGCCTCCGCCCTGTTCGGCAGCACCTGGCTGATCGTCGGCGGCATGCTGACCATGGCCTTCGGGGGCCTGGGCATGCTGGGCTCGCAGCGGCTGACGCATATCGCGGGTTTTGCGGCCATCCTCTCGTCGGGCACGCTGTTGGCCGCGTCGGGCTTTGGCCAGAACGCGCTGACGGCGGGGCTGCTGTACTACCTGCCCAGCTCCACCCTGGCCGTGAGCGCGCTCTTCCTGATTGCCGACGTGGTGGACCGCTGGCGCGTGGACGACGACGCAGGCGAGCCCTATGAGGACGATGAGGCGCCCTTCCTCAATGCCGAGCTGCTTCCCACCGAGGGGTTCAACCTCGACGAATCCGAAGAGGTGCTGATCGGCCGTGCCATTCCCGCCGCGGCCGCCTTCATCGGCCTGAGCTTCATGCTGGCCACGCTGGTGGTCACCGGCCTGCCCCCGCTGTCGGGCTTCGTGGGCAAGTTCGCCATGCTGTCTGCCCTGCTCAACCCGCTGGGCCTGGGCAACTCCAGCGGCTTCCAGGCCGGCTGGGCCGGTTGGTTGCTGGTGGCGCTGATGATCATCACCGGGCTGCTGGCCCTGCTGTCGCTGGTGCGCGCCGGCATACGCCACTTCTGGGCGAGCGAGGAGCAGAACTCGCCCTCGTTGCGCGTGACCGAAGGCCTGCCCATCGCCGTGCTGCTGGCCTGCTGCGTGGCACTCACCGTGCGCGGTGGCGAGCTGATGGGCTACACGCAGCGTGCGGCCGATGCGCTGCTGGCGCCCGATGTCTATGTGCGCTCCGTCATGGGCACGCAGCCGGAGCCCAGCCCGGCAGAAAAGAAGGCCCGGCTGCAAGCCGGCCCCGAAGGCGCAGCGCGCGCAGCAGCCCAGGCCAGCGGCGCGCCCATACCCGCTGGCATAGGCGATGCAGGAGCAACCGCCGGCAAGGAGGAGTCCCGATGATGAAAACCCTGCTGCCCGCGCCGCTGCTGTCGGTGGCGCTGTTCCTGCTGTGGCTTCTGCTCAACCGCTCGTTCAGCAGCGGCCAGATCCTGCTGGGCGCCTTGCTGGGCCTGTTGCTGCCGCTGCTGCTGCGCGGCCTGCGTCCCTTGCCCGTGCGCGTGCGCCATCCGCTGACCATCGTGCGCCTGGGGCTGCGCGTGGTCTGGGACACCTCCGTGTCCAACTTCAATGTCGTGCGGTTCATGCTGTTTCCGGGCATGCGCAAGCACCCGGCCAACTTCGTGCGCATCCCTCTGGAACTGCGCGATCCCAACGGCCTGGCCGTGCTCGCCATGATCGTGTGCATCACGCCCGGCACGGCCTGGGCCGAGATCTCGCGCGACCGCTCCCAGCTCATGCTGCATGTGCTGGAGGTCGATGATCCCGAAGAGATCGTCCAGCACGTCAAGCGCTCCTACGAGCGCCCCCTGATGGAGATTTTCGAATGATGCCCTGGTTCCACTGGACTTTGATGTTCGCGCTGGGCCTGCTGGTCGCCGCCATGGGCTGCGCCGTGCTGCGCCTGCTCAAGGGTCCGCACGCCCAGGACCGCGTGCTGGCGCTGGACTGCATGTACCTGAACGGCATGCTGGCCATGCTGCTGATGGGCATCATCTACGACAGCACCAGCTATTTCGAGGCGGCCTTGCTGGTCGCGCTGTTCGGCTGCGTGGGCTCCACGGCCATGGCCAAGTTCCTGCTGCGCGGCGAGGTGATCGAATGATGCCGGAAACCACCACGCTGCCGCTGTGGTGCCAGATCCTGGTGGCCGCGCTGGCGCTGGGCGGCGCCATCATCGCCTTCCTCGGCTCCATGGGACTGTGGCGTCTGGGCAGCTATTTCGAGCGCGTGCATGCGCCTTCCATCATCGCCACCATGGGCTGCTGGCTGATCATGCATGCCACCTGGATCTACTTTTCCGTCAGCGGCCAGAGCCTGGCCGTGCATGCGCTGCTGATTGCGGTCTTCATTTCGGTGACCGTGCCCATCACCACCATCTTCCTGATGCGTGCAGCCCTGTTCCGGGCACGCCGCGCAGGCCAGGACGTGCCGCCGCCGCTGAGCAGCGTCGTGCGCAACGAGCCGGTCGAACACCCGGACGTCTGAAGCGCAACCGGGCCTGAAATCCCCGCCGATGCGGGCGGGCGGGCAAAAGCCCTGTCCTCAACCGCTGAGCATACGAATGCATCCATGGCCGCGTCAATGCGCAAAGCACCGGATATGCGGGCCCTGCGGCTATGAGTTTGTGAGCGTATAGTGCAGTCATCATCTGCGCTGGCAACGTATTTGATGGAACGGCCACAGGCGTGGCCGCCCTGGGTTTTTCTGTGTACGAGGGTTCATGCAAATCTCTTCCCCCCTGACCGATACCGATCTGGCCAACGGCTGGTCGGCCCTTCACAACCAGGCGCACAACGGCATGGCATTGCAGCAGAACTCCAATCGCCTCGCCTTCGCGGACCCGGAATTCATGTTCCGCCGCGAAACCCGCGGCATCCGCATGCAGCTGGAACTGCTCAAGCCCGACCTGGCGCAGATCGAACGCGGCATAGAAAACACCGTCGTGGTCTATGGCAGCGCACGCTTCGTGGACCTGGAGCAGGCCGAGCAGCAACTGGCCGACGCACAGGCCAGCGACGATCCCCAGCGCATTGCCGTGGCCGAGCGCGCCGTGCGCAATGCCCACCGCTATGAACAGGCCCGCGCCTTCACGCGCATCGTGGCCGCCGACAGCCTGAACCAGCCGCCCGAGGAGCGCCTCTATATCTGCACGGGAGGCGGCCCCGGCATCATGGAAGCGGCCAACCGGGGCGCCCATGACGTGGGGGCACCCAGCATCGGCCTGAACATCGAGCTGCCGCACGAGCAAAACGGCAACCGCTTCATCTCACCCGATCTGAGCTTCAAGTTCCACTACTTCGCCCTGCGCAAGATGCATTTCATGATGCGCGCCAAGGCCCTGGTGGCCTTCCCCGGCGGCTTCGGAACGCTGGACGAGCTGTTCGAGGTGCTGACCCTGATGCAGACCGGCAAGACGCATTCCGTGCCCGTGATCCTGTTCGGCACCGAGTTCTGGAAGCGGCTGCTCAACATCGACCTGATGATCGAGGAAGGCACGATCTCGCCCAAGGACCTGCAGCTGTTCCGCTACACCGATGATCCGGTGGAGGCCTGGGCGCTGATCAAGCAGTTCCACGCTGGCGGCTGGTAAGCCGCAGCGGCCGGCAGGCCGCCACCGCATCGCAAGGCGATCTGCGCACCAAGGCGCAGGTCGCTTTTTTTCATTCCGGCTTGCGCGGCGACAGCCCCATGAACCAGGCCGTGCGGATGCCCGAGGCCACGGCCGCGCCCACCACCCAGAACAGCGCAGACACGCCGATCAACGCCCCCGCCGAGCCGAACAGCACGGGCATGGCCACGCTGGAGGCATTGATGGCCATGAGCCGCAGGCCCAGCGCCTCGCCATGGCGGTGCTCGGGCGTGATCTGGTGCAGCATGCTCATGACCATGGGCTGCACCGAGCCCAGCGAAAAGCCCAGCATCACCGAGCACACGCCCATGGTCAGTGCCGAGTCCATGAAGGGGTACAGCGCAAAGACGAAGGCGGTGATGGCCATGGCCCCGGAGATCACGGCGCCTTCACGCAGGCGCTCGGCCACCAGCGGCATGGCCAGGCGGATGGCGGCGGCCGCCACGGCAAAAATGCCCAGCAGCGTGCCGATGACCGAGGCGCTCAGGCCCTTCTCGTGGCCCAGCAGCGGCAGCACGAAGGTATGCACGTCCCAGCACGCCGACTGCAGCCAATTGACCAGCAGCAGGTTGCGGAAGTTGCGGTCGCGCAGCAGGTCCCAGGCATGCTGCTTGGGGCCTCCTATGGGCGCACGCACGGGCGGCAGCTCCTGCGTGTGGCGCACCCAGCTCCAGGCCAGCACGGGCACCAGGGCCAGCAGGCCGAAGGCGACGCGGTAGCCCATGGTGCTGCCCTCGCCGCCAAAATTCGCGTGATCGATCAGCAGCCCCGTGCTGAAGGGCCCGATGAAGTTGGAGATGGCCGGCCCTATGGCCAGCCAGCTGAACACCTTCTTGAGCGCCAACGCATCGTGGGTGACCCGCCCCGCATGGCGCTGCACGGCAATCACCACCGCGCCGCTGGCACCGCCCGTCAGCAGCGCCACCAGGCACAGCACGGGATAGACCGGAAACGCCAGCGCCAGCGCGCAGCCGCCACTGGCCGCCAGCATGGATAGGAAAAATGGCTTGCGAAAGCCGTGCTTGTCCGCGAAGCGCCCGGCCGGCAGCGCCAGGAACACCTGGGTCAGTGCAAACAGCGCCAGCAAAATGCCCACGGCCGCCGCGCTATAGCCCTGCTGCAGCGCCAGCAAGGGCGCTGCCAGCCGCATGCCTGCCATGGTGGCATGCACGCTGACCTGGGCCATGATGACTTTGAACAGCGCCAGATTCATCTCAATCCTGCCCCGATCCCGGCTCCATGCCCGCCGCCGTGCCTTTGTCGTCCGGCAGACCGGGCAGCGCTGCGCCGGAGGCCGGCGCGGGCAGCTCCTGCACATCGCGCAGCTGGCGCTGGATGGCGCGCGTGCGCACGCCCACCTGCTCGAAGCGCTTGGCGGCGGCATCAATGGATTTGCGCGTGGCATCCACCACTTCGCCGAACTTGGCGAACTCGGTCTTGACCTGGCCCAGCACGGCCCAGACCTCGGAGGAGCGCTTTTCGATGGCCAGCGTCTTGAAGCCCATCTGCAGGCTGCTGAGCATGGCGGCCAGATTGGCCGGGCCGGTGACCATCACGCGGCAGCCGTTCTGCACGGCCTCGACCAGGCCGGGGCGGCGCATGACCTCGGCAAACAGGCCTTCCGTGGGCAGGTAGAGCACGGCAAAGTCCGTGGTGTGGGGCGGGCTCACATACTTGCCATGGATCTTGCGGGCCTCGAACTTGATCGATGCCTCGAAGGCATTGCCGGCCGAGGCAATTGCCGCCTTGTCGGCCGCATCCTGGGCGTCGAGCAGGCGCTGGTACTGCTCGACCGGGTATTTGGCATCGATGGGCAGCCAGACCGGCGTCTCGTCGCTGCGCCCCGGCAGGCGGATGGCGAACTCCACCATGTCGTCGCTGCCGGGCACGGTCTTGACGTTGCGCGCGTACTGCTCGGGCGTGAGCACGTTCTCGATGATGGCGCCCAGCTGCAGCTCGCCCCAGGTGCCGCGCGTCTTCACATTGGTCATCACGCGCTTGAGGTCGCCCACACTGCCGGCCAGCGTCTGCATCTCTCCCAGGCCCTTGTGCACCTGCTCCAGCCGGTCGCTGACCAGCTTGAACGATTCGCCCAGGCGCTGCTCCAGCGTGGCATGCAGCTTCTCGTCCACCGTGCGCCGCATCTCCTCCAGGCGCGCCGCATTGTCCGACTGGATGGTGGCCAGGCGCTCGTTGAGCGTGCCGCGCAGCTGTTCGGCATGGACCTGGCTGGACTGCGCCAGCCCGCCCAGCTGCTGCTGGATGTCGTTCTTGAGGGAGTCCAGCGTGCTGCGCGTGGTCTGCGCCAGCGCCTCGAAACGCTCCTGCACATGGGCGTTGAAGCGCTGCGTGCTTTCGCCCTGGACCTCGCGGGCCTGGGCGCTGTCGGCGGCCAGGCGCACCGTGAGCCGGCCCAGCTCCATGCGAAAGGCCGCCAGTGCCTCGCCCTGCTCGCGCCGCGCGGCCTGGGCATCGAGCTGGGCCTGGGCCAGATGGGCCTGCAGCTGCTGCGACACGCGGTCCAGCCCGCCGTCACTCTTGGCCACGGCCATCTGCGTGGCCTGGGCGCCGCGCTCGAGCTGCTGCAGCCGCACGTCCAGCATCTGCAACGCCTGCAGCAACTGCTGCGGCGCCACCCCGTCATCGCGCTGCGCCGAGCGCCTGCACAGCAGCCAGATCACGGCCGCCTGCCCCAACAGCAGCACGGCCCATGCCGCCCACCATACTCCGGATATCTGGGTCAAGATCTTGCTTCAGCTCCATGCAGCGGGAAGCGGCCATGGCCTGCCTCCCCGCGATTGTCGGAATACGGCACTCAGGCCTTGGCGCGCGCGCCGGCGGCCGCCGCTTCGGGCTGGTTCACGGGCGTGCGCGGGCCCTTGCCGCTCAGAAAGTCGATCAGGTTGTCGGCCGCCAGTTCGGCCATGGCGCTGCGCGTGCCCATGGTGGCGCTGGCGATGTGCGGGGTCAGCACGACATTGGGCACAGTCAGCAGGTCGGGATGGACCGAGGGCTCGCCCTCGAACACGTCCAGGCCGGCGGCGGCAATGGTCCTGTCGCGCAGCGCCCTGGCCAGCGCCGCGTCATCGACGATGCCGCCGCGCGCGATGTTGATCAGCGTGGCCGTGGGCTTCATCCTGGCGATCTCGGCCGCGCCTATGGTGTGGTGGTTTTCCTTGGTGTAGGGCAGCACCAGTACCACATGGTCGGCCATGGCCAGCAGTTCATCCTTGCCCACGTAGCCGGCCTTGCATTCGGCTTCCAGTTCGGGCGACAGCCGCGAGCGGTTGTGATAGACCACCTTCATGCCGAAGCCATGCGCCCCGCGTTTGGCAATGCCCTGGCCGATGCGGCCCATGCCGATGATGCCCAGCGTGCTGCCGTGCACTTCCGAGCCGGCAAACAGGTCGTAGCGCCAGGAGTTCCACTTTCCTGCGCGCAGGTAGTGCTCGCTCTCGGTCACGCGGCGGGCCGTGGCCATGAGCAGGGCGAAGCCGAAGTCCGCCGTGGTCTCGGTCAGCACGTCGGGCGCGTTCGTGCCCTGCACGCCCGCTGCCGTCATCGCGGGCACGTCGAAGTTGTTGTAGCCCACGGCCATGTTGGCCACGACCTTCAGCCGCGGGCAGGCCGCCAGCAGTGCCGCATCGATGGTCTGCGAGCCTGTGGTCAGCACGCCGTCCTTGTCCTGCAGATGCGCGGCCAGCTCCTGCGGACTCCAGACCACGTCGTCCTGGTTGGACTCGACCTCGAAGTGCTGCTCCAGCTTGCGCACCACCTCGGGCGGGATGGCGCGGGCGATCAGGATGCGGGGTTTGCTTGCCATGTCTGTCTCTTTCCTTGTCTTGGCGGGAGGCGGTTCTTCAGCGGAACCAGATGAAGCTCATCAATACGAACAGCGGCACCAGAATGCCCAGCGACCAGGCCATGTAGCCGAAGAAGCTGGGCATCTTCACGCCGCGCTCCTCGGCAATGGCCTTGACCATCAGGTTGGGCGCGTTGCCGATATAGGTGTTGGCACCCATGAACACCGCGCCCGCGGAGATGGCCGCCAGCGTGGAGGCCATCGTGGTCATCAGCTGCGCGGCGTCGCCCCCTGCGGTGTTGAAGAACACCAGGTAGGTCGGCGCGTTGTCGAGGAAGGAGGACAGCAGGCCCGTGGCCCAGAAGTACATCAGCGGATCGGGCGTGCCGTCGGCGCGCGTGACGGCGCCCACGATGGCGCCGAACGGCCCGCCCGTGCCCGCCTTGAGCATGGCGATCACGGGGATGATGGTCAGGAAGATGCCCGCGAACAGCTTGGCCACCTCCTGCATCGGCCCCCAGCCGAATTCGTTGGCCTGGTGCACGCTGCGCGGCGTGAGCCGCAGCGACAGCAGCGCCACCACGATCAGGCCCGCATCGCGCACCAGCCCCGGCAGGCCCACATGCGTGCCGGCCAGCACCAGCCCTGCATCGGTGCGCCACAGGCCGCTCATCAGCACCAGGGCCACCACGGCCAGCAGCAGCGCGAAGTTCACGCTGCCATCGAAGCCCAGGCGGCTGGCACGGCCCGAGGCGTCGATGCTGGGCGTGGGATCGGGCAGGTCCGCCTCGCCGGACTTGCGCAGCAGCCAGGTATCGATCGCGTAGAACAGCGCCAGCAGCACGCCGACCAGGAACAAGGTCTCGGTGAAGATGTGGCGCACCGTCCAGAAGAAGTCCACGCCCTTGAGAAAGCCCAGGAACAGCGGCGGGTCGCCCAGCGGCGTCAGCGAGCCCCCTGCATTGGAGACGATGAAGATGAAGAACACCACCACATGCACCTGGTGCCTGCGGTTGTCGTTGGCACGCAGCAGCGGCCGGATCAGCAGCATCGATGCGCCCGTGGTCCCCATGAAGCTGGCCAGCACGGCGCCGATGGCCAGGATGGCCGTGTTCAGCCCCGGCGATCCCTTGAGATTGCCGCGCACATAGATACCGCCCGACACCGTGTACAGCGCCGTCAGCAGGATCACGAAGGGCAGGTACTCGGCCAGCAGCGCATGCACCAGGTTGGCCAGGGCCGCGCCCGCGCCGAACACCGCAGCAAAGGGCAGCAGGAAGGCCAGCGCCCAGGCCGCCGTCAACTTGCCGAAATGCCGGTGCCAGAAATGGGGCGCCGCCAGCGGCACCAGGGCAATCGACAGCAGCATGCCCGCAAAGGGCACGCCCCAGAGCACCGACAGCTGGCCGCCATCGATTTCGGCCGCCAGGGCCCAGGAGGGCACGCAGGCGACAAGAAGCACCAACAATCCACGCAAGGCCTTCATGGTCCCGTCTCCTCTTTGTTCTGTATTCACTGTCCCCTCCTGGCAGCGGGCCGTGCAGCGATCAAGTCTGTGCCGCAGGCGCCGCGATCTCGAACACCTGGCGCAGATAGGCCAGGTACTTTTCGTCATCGCACATGCTCTTGCCCGGCGTGTCCGAGAGCTTGGCCACGGGCTGGCCGTTGCAGCGCGTCATCTTGATGACGATCTGCAGCGGCACATGGTCGGGCGCGTCGCCCAGGTCATTGGTCAGGTTGGTGCCGATGCCAAAGGCCAGCTGGCAGCGCCCGTGGAAGCGCTGGAACAGCTCGATGGTGCGCGGCACCGTCAGGCCGTCGCTGAAGATCAGCGTCTTGGTCAGCGGGTCGATGCGGTTGGCGCGGTAGTGGGCCAGCAGCCGCTCACCCCACTCGAACGGATCGCCGCTGTCATGGCGCGCGCCATCGAAGAGCTTGCAGAAGTACAGGTCGAAATCGCGCAGGAACGCCGACATGCCGTAGACATCCGACAGCGCAATGCCCAGGTCGCCGCGGTACTCGCGCGCCCAGGACTCGAAGCCGAAGATCTGGCTGTCGCGCAGGCGCGGGCCCAGCGACTGGCAGGCCTGCAGGTATTCATGGGCCAGCGTGCCCAGGGGCCGCACGCCCAGCTTCATGGCATACAGCACGTTGCTGGTGCCCGCGAACTGTCCCTCGGACTCCGCGGATGCGCCGGGCCGG
The DNA here is from genome assembly GCF_014170385.1 of Delftia sp. UME58. Taxonomy (NCBI): domain Bacteria; kingdom Pseudomonadati; phylum Pseudomonadota; class Betaproteobacteria; order Burkholderiales; family Comamonadaceae; genus Delftia; species Delftia sp. UME58. The sequence continues at coordinate 33,307 of NZ_LZZV01000054.1, read as the reverse complement.
CCCAGGCGTGCGCACAGCACGCGCAGCACCTCTTCATGCCAGGCCCGCGAAAAACGGCGGCGCGTGCCGTAGTCGGCAATCTTGAGCTGCTCCAGGCCCGGCTGCTGCAGCAGCGCGATCTTGGCATCCAGCCGGCGCCGGCCCTCGGGAAAATCGGGCACCGGCTGGGTGTTGCGGAAGTACACCTCGTTGACGATGGCCAGCACGGGAATCTCGAACAAGATGGTGTGCAGCCAGGGCCCGCGGATGGTGATGTCGATCTCGCCGCTGGGCAGCGCCTGCACCGTGACGCACTTCTCGTTGAGGTGGAACAGGCTCAGGAAATCGACGAAATCGCTCTTGATGAAGCGCAGCGAGCTCAGGTAGGCCAGCTCTGCATCCTGGAACCGCAGGCTGCACAGCGAGCGGATCTCGGCCCGAATCTCGTTCACATAGGGCGCAAGCTGCACGCCGGGATTGCGGCACTTGAAACGGTACTCGACCTGTGCCCCGGGAAACTGGTGCAGCACCACCTGCATCATCGTGAATTTGTACAGGTCGGTATCGAGCAGGCTGGTGATGATCATGGACAGAGCCGGGCGGTAAGCGCCCAAGCGGTCAGATGGCAGACAGCTTTCGAGTGTAGGCCATCCACACGCCGCCGCGATGCGAGCGGGCGCCTTGCATGCGCCCCGCACGCCATCAACCGCGCAGCAGCGGCTCCAGCACCCGGCGCAGCGCCTGCGGAATCTGGGCAGGCCGGCGCGTCTGCCGGTCCACATAGACATGCACGAAATGCCCGGCTGCGGCCGACAGCGGCTCGCCCTGCGCAAACAGCCCCACCTCGTAGCGCACGCTGGAGCCGCCGATGCGGGCCACGCGGATGCCGGCCTCCACCTCCTGCGGAAAGGCCAGCGGGGCGAAGTAATTGCATTGGGTCTCTATGACCAGTCCTATCGTCTCGCCCGCATGAATGTCCAGCGCGCCCTGCTCTATCAGATGGGCATTCACCGCCGTATCGAACCAGCTGTAGTAGACGACGTTGTTGACGTGCCCGTAGACATCGTTGTCCGACCAGCGCGTGCTGATGCGTCGGAATGCCGCATAGGCCGAACGGGGCTGCGGCGCGGGGCGGCTCGGGGGCGATTCATTCATGGCGGCCATTGTGCCGCCGGCCGAATGCGCCCTGTCCCCGGCCACTGTCGCCATCACGACGCGCACTGCTGCCAATCACTCGCCAAGCGAGTAAGCATGCCAACTGAAAAATGTCGTCAAACCGACATAAAACCAATTCAAAATCAAAGACTTACAAAAAACCCACAGCTTTCCGAATTTTTTTGCTGCACCGCAGCATCAGGTACTTGATTCCTTTTTTGCAATCCCTACAATAAGACCCATGCTGCACTGCAACATGACACTTCGGTCAAGTCAGCGCAGGCGATTCCCCGTAACCCGAGACCCTGTGGTCCGTTTTTCTGGAGACTGACATGAGCTTGACCCCTGACCAAATCCTGAGCGCACAAAAAGCCAACCTGGAAACCCTGTTCGGCCTGACGAGCAAGGCCTTCGAAGGCGTTGAAAAGCTGGTGGAACTGAATGTGACCGCCTCGCGCGCCGCACTGACCGAAGCCGCCCAGCACACCCAGGCTGTCCTGAGCGTCAAGGACGCACAGGAACTGCTGTCGCTGCAGGCCAACCTGTTCCAGCCCCTGGCCGAGAAGACCGCTGCCTACAGCCGTCACCTGTACGACATCGCCAGCGGCACCGGCGCCGAGCTGGCCAAGACCTTCGAAAGCCAGGCTTCCGACCTGCAAAAGAACTTCAGCGCCCTGGTGGATACCACCGCCAAGAACGCACCCGCCGGCTCCGAAACCGCCGTGGCCGTGATGAAGAGCGCCGTGTCGGCTGCCAACAATGCCTTCGAGTCGGTGCAAAAGGCCGTCAAGCAGGCTTCGGACCTGGCGGAAGCCAACTTCACGGCCGTGACCAACACCGCCAACGAAGCCGTCCAGTCGGCCCAGACCCGCAAGCGTTGATCACGCCGTCTTACAACAGGGCTGCGTGCAAGAATCAGTGATTACCCGCATAATTGCACGCATCCCGGGTCGAAAGACCTGACCAGTTGTCTCCTTGGATCCTCTTGAAACCCCCGTTTCTGGATCCTTTCAAACCCAGTCTTTGGACTGGGTTTTTTTTCGTGCGCTTTTTCGCGCGCCTTGGCTCGCGGCCCACCAGGGAGCGCCTCATACAAGCCCTTAGACAGGCCCCACCCTTTATTAAGAACAATTCGCGTTTGACCTATCATCGCGCTTTGCCAACAAAGAGAGGCCTGTCTTCATGTCGAAATCCCTGAAAGCCCTGTTTGCCGCTTGCGCCCTGGTGGCTGCCGGCACAGCCATTGCCGACTCCCAGGTCGTCAACCTCTACTCCGCGCGCCATTACTCCACGGACGAGGAGCTGTACAACGGCTTCACCAAGGCCACCGGCATCAAGATCAACCGCGTGGACGGCGATGACGCCGGCATCATTGCGCGCCTGAAGGCCGAGGGCCAGGCCTCGCCGGCCGACGTGATCCTGCTGGTCGATGCCGCACGCCTGTACCGCGGCGAGGTCGATGGCCTGTTCCAGCCCATCCACTCCAAGCTGCTGGAAGACGCCATTCCCGCCAACCTGCGCGCCCAGCCCACGGCGGACGGCATCAGCTGGTTCGGCCTGTCCACGCGTGCCCGCGTCATCGTCTACAACAAGGCCAAGGTCCAGCCTGCCGACGTGCAGAACTACGAATCGCTGGCCGACCCCAAGTTCAAGGGCCAGCTGTGCATCCGCTCTGGCTCTCACCCCTACAACCTGAGCCTGTTCGGCACCGTGGTCGAGCACATGGGCGACCAGAAGGCCGAAGGCTGGATCCAGGGCATGAAGGCCAACCTGGCCCGCCCGCCCAAGGGTGGCGACACTGACCAGATCAAGGCCGTGGCTTCGGGCGAATGCACCATCGGCGTGACCAACAGCTACTACCTCGCGCGCATGATGCGCTCGGGCAAGCCTGAGGACCAGGCCGTGGTCGGCAAGATCGGCGTGGTCTTTCCCAACCAGTCCAGCTGGGGCACGCACCTGAACATCGCGGGCGGTGCCGTGGCTCGCCACGCCAAGAACAAGGACAACGCCGTCAAGTTCCTGGAGTACCTGGCCAGCCCCGCGGCCCAGAACTACTTTGCCAACGGCAACAACGAGTGGCCCGCAGCCAAGGGCGTGGAACTGGACAACCCCGCACTCAAGGAAATGACCGGCGGCAAGCCCTTCAAGAGCGAGACCATCCCGATCACGGCTGTCGGCAAGAACATGACCAAGGTCCAGCAAATGCTGGACCGTGCCGGGTTCCAGTAATCCCCATCGCGCCCATCACCAGCCCGGCACTGCCGGGCTTTTTCTTGGGCGCGACATGGCTGCGGCCGGGGCTGCATGCATAATTTGAGAGTTACGTTTACGTCAACGTCAGATAACCAAGGAGACATTCCATGCAGATCAAGGACCGGGTATTCATCGTCACGGGCGGCGCCTCCGGGCTGGGCGAAGGCACGGCGCGCATGCTGGCGGCCGAGGGCGGCAAGGTGGTGATTGCCGACATGCAGGCGGACAAGGGCGAGGCCGTGGCGCGCGAGATCGGTGGCGTCTTCGTCAAATGCGACGTGAGCCAGGAAGCCGATGGCCAGGCCGTGGTGGACAAGGCCGTGAGCCTGGGCAAGCTGGCGGGCCTGGTCAACTGCGCGGGCATTGCACCCGCCGAGAAGACCGTGGGCAAGAACGGCGCGCACAACCTGGCGCTGTTCTCCAAGACCATCACGGTCAACCTGATCGGCAGCTTCAACATGATCCGCCTGGCCGCCACCGCCATGTCGGCCAACGAGCCCGAGAGCACGGGCGAGCGCGGCGTGCTGATCTCCACGGCCAGCGTGGCGGCCTACGACGGCCAGATCGGCCAGGCAGCCTATGCGGCGTCCAAGGGCGGCGTGGTCGGCATGACGCTGCCCATTGCGCGCGACCTGGCGCGCAACGGCATCCGCAACATGACGATTGCTCCCGGCATCTTCGGCACGCCCATGCTGTTCGGCATGCCGCAGGAAGTGCAGGACGCGCTGGCCGCAGGCGTGCCCTTCCCCAGCCGCCTGGGCACGCCCCAGGACTATGCCAAGCTGGTGCGCCACATCCTGGACAACGACATGCTCAATGGCGAGGTGATCCGGCTCGATGGGGCGATCCGCCTGGCACCGAGGTGAAGCACCCCCTGAGCAGCTGCGCCGCTTCCCCCTCTCTACTCGCTTCGCGAGGGAGGGGGACGACACCCTCGCGGCGGGGCGGGGCGGCGCGGCCGGCATAGGCCCTTGCTCGGTGTCCCTCGCTTCGGGCCGTGCCGGTTTTTGAGATCCGCGCGTTGTCACACCGTGGTGTCTGCAGGCGTGTCTGCAGGCGCTCTGGCCATCATCTCCAGCCCCTTGCGCAATGCAGGGAACAGGCTGTGCTGGAAGTTGTTCCAGCGCAGTTCGAGGATGGTGTCAGCGGGGTCGATGTCGGTGCCCAGCACGTCGGCGATGACTTCGCCGGAGTCTATGCCGTTGTCCACGTAGTGAAAGGATGCGCCGGTCTTGAACAGGGGCTGGACCGGGCGCTGTTCCATGGTGTTCCAGTCCACGATCCTGCGGCCCTGTGCGCCATGCAGCGCATCCAGCGTGGCGCAGGCGCCCCGGCGTTCGTACGGTGACTCCAGCCGCGTGATGCCGGGATGGATGTTGGCGATCCTGCGATGAAACAGGGCGCCGGGCCGCACCAGCCGATCCAGGATGACGAGCAGGCCGTCCAGCACCACCAGCTCGGCACCCAGTTGCACCAGCCTGTCCTGCAGCTGCGCCTCGAACATCTGTTTGCCCACGGCGCGCTGCGGATCGTTCAGCGGCAGGCGCCGGTAGGAGGACGGCACGGCCATGAGCAGGTCATTGACCCTGCGCCCCTGGATGCGCAGGTCCGGCGGATAGAACCAGCGCCCGCCCGGCTGGTAGCTGAAGCCGTAGTCGCCGATCTTCTCCCGGTCGCGCGATGAGGCCTCGTCATCGTCGTGGATCACGGCTTCCAGGCTGTAGATATCGCCCAGCGGGCTGCTGTCCAGCAACTCGCCCAGGTATTCCAGTGGCGACTTCATGTAGCGCGTTGCGCCCTTGTAGGCGATGTGCTGGCCGGCCCGGTCGGCGGCCGCATTTCTCAAGGACCAGATGTAGACGAGTTTTGTCTTTGCCATGTTCGTGAGTTCAGCGTGAATCAGGTGGCGGCCAGCGCGCCGTCGCGGGTTGGGCGGGCCGCCGTGGGCTCTTTGTGTTCCTGGCGGTCTTGATCTTCCTGGCCCTCGTGCGGCGGCACGATGCGGCCGGCCTCCATGCGCACGATGCGGTCCGCCAGGTGGAAGTAACGGTCGTCGTGGGAGATCACCACCAGCAGATGGCCCTTGGCGCGCAGCTCGGGCAGCAGCTCCGTGTAGAACAGGTGGCGGAAGCTCGGGTCCTGGTCGGCCGCCCATTCGTCGAACACCAGCACGGGCCGGCCCTCCAGATAGGCATGGACCAGGGCCAGCCGCTTGCGCTGGCCGGTGGACAGGTCGATGGTGCTGAAGCTGCCGTTGCGCACGCTGACCTTGTGGGCGATCTCCAGCCGCTGCAGGTAGGGCAGCGCGGCCTCGGGCAGCGCGGCGGCCTGGCCCTCTTCGCCGCCAGCCACCAGGTCCTCGAACAGGTAGAAGTCCGAGAACACCGTGGTGAACAGCTGGCGGTAGTCGTCGCGCGTCTGCGCCGTGACGGGCTGGCCGTCGTGCAGGATCTCGCCCTGCTGCGGCGCGTACAGGCCCAACAGCAGCTTGATCAGCGTGGTCTTGCCCGAGCCGTTGTCGCCCACCACAAAGACCAGCTCCCCCTTGTCCAGCTTCAGGTCGATGGGGCCGATCTCGAAGGCCTTGCCGCCTTCGGGCGCATCGAAGGCATAGCGCACGCCGCGCAGCTCCAGGTCGCGGTCCAGGCGGACCTCGCCGGGCGGGCTGTCCAGATGCAGGTGCGGCTCGGGGCTGGCAAAGCGCGCCGACAGGTCGGCTATGCGCTGCAGCGCCACTTTGGCACGGCCCACGTTCGGCAAGGCACCCGCGATCTGGTCCATGGGCCCCTTGAGGAACAGCAGCACCAGCACGAAGCCGCTGAGCACCACGGGCTCCATCGTGCGGATGGAGGCCCAACCCAGGATCAATGCAATCAACAGAAAGAACAGCGCCGAGCCGAAAGCAGTCGCCATGACATAGGTATTGATGGCGCGGTGGTTCACACTCTGGATCACATTCACCGTACGCTCGATCTGCTCGCGAAAAATCCGGCTGCGGCGGGAGCGGTGCATGCGCAGTTCCTTGGCACCTTCGCTGATGCTGCGATAGGCCTTGTGCAGCGTCTCCTCCTGGTCACGGGCCTTCCAGAAACCCGCTACGCCGCGCGATTGGGCCGCCACCTGGATGGTGACTCCGATCGACAGGGCTACCACCAGCATGCCGAACAGCAGCGGCGACAAAAGAGCCAGATAGGCCAGGCAGCCCAGCGCAATGGCGACGGCGATCAGGGCTGAGGCCAGCACGAAGGCCACGTCACTGATCATGTCCACATCCTGCGTGAGCACGGGCATGAGGCGATGCGTGCGGTAGCGCTCCAGGGCGTCGATGGGCGCAGCCAGAATCTTCTCGGCCAGGCTCTTGCGCACCTGGGCGACCAGACGCTGCCCCACCAGGTTGGTGGAGACATCTGAGATTGCACGGCCCACCAGCGCGGTCACGCAAAGGCCCACAAAGATCAGCAACAGGCCACCCGCCAGTCCGCCCGGTCGATTGAGTACCTGGTTGATGGTGGCCAGCAGCGCCACCGTGGCACCGCCGGCGCAGATGCCCGCCATCACGGACAGGGCGATCCATGGCAGGAACGGTTGGAGCAGGCGCAATACCTCGGAAGGCGGTTGGCTGGCTTTTTGCATAACGGGATTCCTCTTGCGCACCTTGGAGCGCGTGAACTCTTGATGCCGGCCTGCCCCGGCGTGCGTGGAGGCGCTGCATTGCGCACCGCATCTCCTTCCTGCAAGACGTACGGGCGCCGGAAATGTTCACCCCCCGGCCATGAACAAATCCGCGCGCCACGCGTCATCTCGATGAAAGGCTGATGCATGGCGTCATGCCTGCGCCTTTTGCCCGCCGGTCTTTTCCGTGCCGCACTTCTGCCCATTGCCTTTCAAGGACGCCATGGCTCTCCACCCCGATCTGCAAGACTTTCTCGAACTCGCCAACGCCCAGGCGTCCCGGCGGCCGCGCATGAGCCAGATGACGGCCGTGCAGGCGCGCACCGCCTACGACCACGCCACGCTGGCGCTGGACCTGCCGGGCGATGACCTGCCCATGGAAGACCTGGATCTGCCCACGCGCGACGGCGCACGCATCCGCGCCCGGCTCTACCGGGGCGGGCCGCCGGGCACACCCGCGCCCTGCCTGCTGTTCTTTCACGGCGGCGGCTATGTGCTGGGCGGGCTCGACTCGCATGACAGCCTGTGCCGCAGCCTGGCGCTGGGCACGCCCTGCAGCGTGCTGGCCATCGACTACCGGCTGGCGCCAGAGCACCGCTTTCCCACAGCCTTCCTCGACGCAGAGGACGCCCTGGCATGGCTGCTGGAGCACGGCCGCCGCCATGGCCTGGACGCGCAGCGGCTGGCCATTGGCGGCGATAGCGTCGGGGGCACGCTGGCCACGGCCCTGTGCATCGCCGCGCGCGACGCGGGCATGCCCCAGCCCTTGCTGCAGTTGCTGCTCTACCCCTGCACGGCAGCACGGCAGGACAGTGACTCGCATGCGCGCCTGGCCACCGGCCATCTGCTGGAAGGTGACACCCTGGCCTGGATGTTCGGCCAATACCTGCGCAGCGATGCGGACCGGCAGGACTGGCGCTTTGCCCCCCTGCAGGCATCCGACCTGGGCCGGCTGGCCCCCACGCTGATGGTGCTGGCCGAGTACGACCCGCTGATCGACGAAGGCAGGCGCTATGCCGAACGGCTGCAGGCCGCCGGCGTCGAGATGGACCTGCAGATCTACGCCGGCATGGTCCACGACTTTGCGCGGCTGTGCGCCATCACCGAAGAGGCCGAGGTGCTGCGCGGCCGGCTCTGCAAGGCGCTGGCCCGTGCCTTCCAGGCCACCCGCAGCCCGGCCCTGGCGTGAACATTTGCCGCGTCTGCGCGTCATCCCGGTCATGAGGCCGCTTTGTCTCCCTCTTTGTGTCCTTGTTCGAGTCCGTGCCCTTCCCCATGCGCCGCGTGCGGGGCGCCCCATCTGAAAGAGTCCACGTGCGTCCAGCCGAAGCCACCGCTCCATCGCCACCAGACGCCTGCGGCGCCAGCTACCTCGCCCATGCGGGCGCCGAGACGATCACCGTCTTCAGCGAAGGACAACGGCTGCGCCTGGAACGTTCGCAGGCCGTGGATGCCGGCAGGCCCGGCAGGCCCAGTCTCTGGAACCTGTCGCCCACGGCCGCGCCAGGCCTGATGCAGCTGCAATGGCTGGGCCCCTGCTCGGGCATGCCCGAAGCGGATGAACTGCTCGCCGCGCTGCAGGCCGGCTTTGGCCTGCATCCCGATGCGCAAGCCATCGAGCTGTCCCTGCCCCGGCTGCCGCCCGGCCTGCGCGACAGCCTTGTCAGCCTGCAGCCGGGCCAGGCCCCGCGCGTGGCAAGAAGCGTGCTGTGGCAGCAGCCCCTGTGGCTGCCCCGCCCGCGCCCACCCTATGCGCTGCACTACACGATCAGCGAAGGTCGCCGCCACCCCGTGCGCCTGCACAAGCCGCGCGGCGAGGTCTACCGCCGCTTCATCCCCTGGCTGGGCCGCACTCTGAGCTTTCGCACCGTGGAGCCCGAGGCCGACCTGCCCCTCATCCACCGCTGGATGAACGACCCGGTCGTCGCGCATTTCTGGGAGGAAGGCGGCAACCTTGCCCACCACCGCAACTACCTGCAGCGCCTTGCCGCCGACCCGCATGTGACCGGACTCATCGGCTGTTTTGACGGCCAGCCCTTTGGCTACTTCGAGGCCTATTGGGCCAAGGAAGACCGCATCGCCCCCTTTTATGACGCTGGCGACCACGACCGGGGCTGGCACGCGCTGGTGGGCGAGGCGCCCTATCGCGGCCGGCCCTACCTGACGGCCTGGCTGCCCTCGCTGTCGCACTACCTCTTTCTGGACGACTGCCGCACCCAGCGCATCGTCGTGGAGCCGCGCGCCGACAACCGCAAGATGCGCAACAGCCTGCCGCGCTGCGGCTATGCGCTGGTCAAGGAATTCGACTTCCCGCACAAGCGCGCCGTGCTGGGAGTCCTGCTCAGGGAACGCTTTTTCGCAGACGCCTTGTGGATACCGCAGACCGACGCAGTCGCGCCGGACGCACTGGACGCATCGACCCAATGAAAGGACCTTCCATGCAAACCCACCCGCTGATCGGCATCGGCTTCGGCCCCTCCAACATTGCCCTGGCCATCGCCCTCAAGGAGCGCGAAACCACCGCGCGGGCCATGCACCCCGTCTTCATCGAAAAGCAGCCGCGCTTCGCCTGGCACCGGGACATGCTGCTGGAGCAGGCCCACATGCAGGTGTCCTTCCTCAAGGACCTGGCCACGCTGCGCAATCCCACCAGCCGCTTCACCTTCATCAACTACCTGCACGAGAAGGGCCGGCTGCAGGACTTCATCAACCTCAAGACCTTCTTCCCCAGCCGCCACGAGTTCAACGACTACCTGGCCTGGGCCGCCGCCAAGTTCGAGGACCGCTGCGTCTACGGCCAGGAAGTCATCGAGGTGCTGCCCGAAAAACGCGATGGCAAGGTCGAGCTGCTGCGCGTGCGCTCGCGCGATGCGGCCGGCAACATGCATGAGCGCCTGGGCCAGAGCCTGGTCATGAGCATTGGCGGCACGCCCAGCATTCCCGAGCAGTTCAAGTCCCTGCGCGGCGATGCGCGCGTCTTCCACTCCAGCGCCTATCTGCGCAGCATTGCCGAGCATGCCAGGCCGCTGCGCATCGCCGTGGTCGGTGCGGGCCAAAGCGCAGCGGAAATCTTCATGGACCTGCACGGCCGCTACGCCACGGCCGAGATCGACCTGGTCATGCGCGCCCGCTCCATCCGCCCGTCCGATGACAGCCCCTTCGTCAACGAAATCTTCAACCCCGACTTCGTGGACCATGTCTACAGCCGCCCGCACGACGAGCGCGGCGCCCTGCTGCGCGAGTTCTGGCACACCAACTACGCCTGCCCCGACCTGGAGCTGATCGAGAGCATCTTCAAGGTGTTCTACGAGCAGAAAGTCGTCGGCGACACGCGCCACCGCTTCCTGCGCCGCCATGAAGTGCACGACGTGCGGGCGGCCGGCGACGGCATCCACCTGGGGCTGCGCGACCTCAACAGCGGCATCGACCATGCATCGCGCTACGACGTGGTGGTGCTGGCCACCGGCTATGCGCGCGAGCACCACAAGACCCTGCTGGAGCCGCTGGCTCCGTACCTGGGAGACTTTTCCGTGAGCCGCGACTACCAGGTGCACACCACGCCGGACTTTCGCCCTGCCATCTTCCTGCAGGGCGCCTGTGAGGACTCGCACGGCCTCAGCGACACCCTGCTGTCCGTCACCTCGGTGCGCACCGGAGAAATCGGCGAAGCCCTGCTGGCAGCACAAGCCCAAAGACCCGATGTTGCGCGCACAGAACAGCTGGCGCTGCAGGATTGAAAGATCGCAGGGCGGCATGATGGCGCAGAGATCTCCCATGCCATAATTTGAATGCAAACCATTTGCATTTGAATTCGAATCGCCTGCGCCGCTGAATCCCATGCCCGCTGCTGCACCGCCCCGGCCCTGGCCGGGGTTGCAGCATCCGGCAGGCCCTTCTCTGTACGGACCCAGGGGTTCCAACCCATCGCCCTTGCGGAAAGGCAGGTATCCGGATGCGTGACCTGATCCAGGAACTCGTGGCTCACTATGGCGATCTGCGCCGCCAGCTCACGCGCGATCTCAGGGATCCGCACTATGCAGCCGACATCGCGCAATCGAGCTTCGAGCGGGTCTATGTGCACGCCCTGGGCCTGCGCAGCGGCAAGAAGGCCGAAACCCTGCCCGACGCCGGCATCGAATCCCCGCGCGCCCTGCTGTTTCGCGTGGCACGCAATCTGTGCATAGACGATGCGCGCAAGCGCAAGACCGCCCAGGACTGGACGCGCCAGCAAATGGCGGTGCAGCACAGCGTACCCTCCAGCGAAACCCTGGCTGCCCAGCGCCAGATCCTGAAGCGCGTCGTCGAGGCTCTGGAGGGACTACCCCCGCGCCGGCGCGAAGTCTTCATCCTCTTTCGTGCCCACGGCTACACGCGTGCAGAAATTTCCGAGCAGCTCAACATCACCGAGATGGCCGTGGCCAAGCACATGGTGCGCGCCACGCTGGACTGCTCGCGCGTGCTGGCCCAGCTGCGCTCCGAACTGATCGAGGACCATGCGCTGGGCAGCGCCATGGATTTCGACCACAGTACACTGACCGACGACGCATCCTGACCCCTCCCCTTTCCATGGCAAGTGCACCTAGCGAGCGCATGGTCGAGCATGCGCTGACGCTGATCGTTCAAAGCGAAATCGCTCCCGACCCGGTGGCCGACCAGGCCCGCCTGACCCTGGGCGAATGGCGCGGGAAATCAGCCCGGCACGATGCCGCCGCGCGCGAGGCCCACCTGCGCTGGAACCTGCTGGGCGGCATGTCCGGCGGCCTGCGCGAGCAGTTCCAGGAAACCGCCCTGCTGGCCAACACCGCCTCGCGCTCCACCAAGACCGTGCAGCGCCGCAAGCTGCTGCTGTCCTTTGCCGGGCTGCTGGGCACGGGCGCGCTGGCGGGCCGGGGTGCCTACTGGTACTGGCAGCAGCCCATCCACACCTCGGCCTATGCCACGCGCAACGCGCAGATGCTCAAGGTCACGCTGGCCGACGGCAAGCCCCCGCTGCAGGCCAGCCGCGTCGAGCTGGCGCCCCGGAGCGCCATTGCCGTGACGCTCTACCGCCAGCGCCGCAGCGTGTCCATGTCGCAAGGGGAAGTACGGTTCGAGGTGGCCTCGGACCCCCACCGCCCGTTCGAGGTCATTACGCGCGAGGCCCGCATCGAGGTCGTGGGCACGGTCTTCACCGTGCGCGACCGCGGCGGCCCCGTCACCGTGGGCGTGGAACACGGCCATGTCAGGGTCCGCGTTCTGGGCCGCAATGCGCAGGATCCGGCGGCCGAATCGGCAGCTGCGCTGGACCTGCTGCCCGGCCAGATCCTGGACATCCGCAACGGCCAGCCCGAGGCCGTGCGCCAGGCCGATGCCTCGGCCCTGTCAGCCTGGCGCGAGGGCTGGCTGGTCTTCGAGAACACCCCGCTGGCCGAGGCCCTGGCCACGGTCAACGCCTACCGCACCCAGCCCATCGAAGCTGCCGATGCGCGTGTGGCCGCGCTGCGCCTGACCGGGCGCTTTCGCGCCAATGACTCGGCCGGCCTGCTGGCCGTGCTGCCGTCCATCCTGCCGCTCAAGGTGCTGCCGCAGGCCGGTGGCGGCGTGCTGCTGCAGATGCTCTGAGCCCCCTGCGGGCAGAGGCAAGCGCAGCGGCTTCCGGTGGGCCCGAATTTTCTTCATTCTTGCAACAGACTGTCTCCATTTTCGTGGCCCATACGTCTTGGCAGTGCGGCGTGTGGTGACCGGGACAGAACGGGAGTCCGCGCCTCGTCAGGAATAGCTCTCATTCAATGCACCCGGAACCTCCCAATCATGCGTTCTCTGCCTCGTCACCATCTGCTCAGTACCGCCCTTGCCACGGCCTTCGGCTCCACCCTGATGCTTCATAGTCCCCTCGCCAGCGCCCAGCCACAGGCACAAGCGACAGCCCAGGTCTTTGACATCGACGTGCCGGCCCAGCCGCTGGCAGGTGCACTCAACGAGCTTTCACGCCAGACAGGCTTGCCCGTCTTTGCCTCCGGCGAACTGTTGAGCGGCCTGCAATCACGTGCCGTGACAGCGAGGCTGACTCCGGAGCAGGCCCTGCACCAGATGCTGTCGGACACCTCCCTGGAAGCGGTGCGCACGGCCAGCGGCGGATTCTCCATACGCCGCAGCCCGTCCCCCTCCGCCCAGGGCGCGACACTTCCCACCGTGCTGGTACGGGAAGACGCCTTGCGCGAATCCGCCACCGGCCCCATACAGGGCTATGTCGCCAGCCGCAGCGCGACGGGCACCAAGACTGATACGCCTCTCATCGAGACGCCCCAGTCCATCTCCGTTGTGGGTGCCGAAGAGATCGACACGATGAAGTCGCAGAGCATCCAGGATGCGCTTGGCTATGTGGCTGGCGTCAGCCGCTTCGAAGGCCTGTCGCGGGTGCAGGACACCATCTACATACGCGGCTTTCAGGCGCAGGCCGCCACGGGCAGCGTCTATCGCGACGGAACGAAGTACACGGTCAACGCCTTCAACGGAAAGCAGGAAATCTACGGCCTGGAACGCATCGAGGTGCTCAAGGGCGCGGCTTCGGTGCTGTACGGCTCTGCCGGCCCGGGCGGCATCATCAACATGGTCAGCAAGCGGCCCACGTCAACCCCTCTACACGAACTCAACCTCGAGCTGGGCAGCTTCGGCCGAAAGCAGATCTCCGGGGACTTCGGCGGGCCACTGGACAAGGATGGCGACTGGTCCTACCGGATGACCTTCCTGCAACGCGACAGCAACACCTTCGTCGACCATGTGCGCGATGACCGTACCTTCATTGCCCCGGCACTGAAGTGGCAGCCCAACGCATCGACATCGTTGACGCTGCTGGCCGACTACCAGAAGGACAAGACCAACTACGTTTACTGGCTGCCTGCGCAGGGCACCATTTTCCCCACCATCTACGGAAAGATCCCGCGCAATCGCTTCACCGGCGAGCCCGGCTACAGCAAATTTGATGTGGAGCGCTATTCGATCGGCTACCTGTTCGAGCATGCGTTCAACGACAAGCTCAAGTTGCGCAACAGCCTGCGCTACTTCCATGCCAACAGCGACTTCCCACAGGTCTGGGTCTCCGGACTCGCCGCGGACCAGCGCACGTCCGCCTTTCGCGGCGGCACGCTGCGCTGGGAGCGATCCTCCTCGCTGGTCGCCGATACCTCGCTGCAATACCAGGCCAAGCACGGCAACATCGAGCACACGGTGCTGGTTGGGTTCGACTACACCCGGCCCAAGAACCAGTCCGAGCGCTACGACAGGACGGCCGGCAACATCGACTACTACAACCCGATCTATGGGGGCGCCCTGGGCGAGCCGACGCGTGACAACTGGTGGTCCTACAACGCCGACACGCGACAGGTGGGCCTGTATGTCCAGGATCAGATGAAGATCGCCGACAAGTGGGTGGCCCTGGTCGGTGGCCGCTACGACTACGCGCGGGACAACCAGAGCAACCTGTTCACAGGCGAAAAATCCATAGACAACGAGAAGAACAAGGCGTTCACGGGCCGCGCAGGCTTGGTGTACTTGGCGGACAACGGCCTGGCCCCCTTCCTGAGTTTCAGTCAGTCCTTCGAGCCCACTTCGGGTCGGGACCGCCTGGGATCGCGATTCGACCCCTCGACGGGCACGCAGTACGAAATCGGCACCCGCTACCAGCCTCCGGGTTCGAGCACGCTGATTTCCGCATCGCTGTACCAGCTGACCCGGCAGAACGTTTCGGTGACCGATCCCGTTGATCCCACCTATTCGGCCCAGATCGGCGAAGTGCGCTCCAGAGGCTTCGAGCTGGAGGCCCGTACCAGCGTGGGCCGCAACGCAAACCTGATCGCGGCCTATGCCTATACCGATGCACGCACGACGCAGGCCAGCCCTCTGCAGCCGTCCCAGGTCGGCATGCGGTCACCCGGCATTCCCTACCACCAGTTCTCCATTTGGGGTGACTACAACTTTGGCCGTTTCGGAATGCCCAACCTCAAGGTGGGCGCCGGCATGCGCTACCAGGGCGAGACCAAGCCCAATGCGGGCAATTTCGATGTGCCGTCCTTCACGCTGTTCGACGCCATGGTCAGCTACACCACGGGCCCCTGGCGCCTGGCACTGAACGTCACGAATCTCTTTGACAAGACCTATGTCGGCAGCTGCACTACGGGCTGCTTCTATGGCGAACCACGCAAGGCCATTGCCACGGCCACCTACCGTTGGTGAGTGGATGAGGGCGACAGGCGGCACCGGCCCTCTCATCTCCTCCAGCAAAAAAGAGCGCCGTGGCGCTCTTTTTCATTGGAATGCGGCCTTCGCCAGTCGGTTGAGGCGGTGCAAGCCTATCCAGCACCGCTGCAGCCGTCACGCGCTGCCGGCTTCGACCACAAGGCACTCCTTCGCCTCTGTCGCGGCTTGCGACAGCAGTGCCACCAACTCCGCGTGGTAAGCGCGCACAAGCTGTTCCATGGTGCTTCTCTCGAACATGGCAGCGCTGTAGTTCCACCCCATGGACAGTCTTGAGCCATAGGTGCGACCAATGATCTCCAGCCAGTTCGCAAGCGGCGCCTCGGGATGGCGTTCGGCCCCGGGAGATTCGCTGGCGGGCACGAAACTGGCCTCGCCATCGAAGGTCTGGTCGAACTGGCCCAGGTAGTTGAAGGTGATCCGTGGCTGCACGGAGGCAAGCGCGCCGCGCACCTTTTCATCAGGGTGCAGATAGCGCAAGGCCCCAAAGCCTATGCCCTTGCCCGGTACTGCCTGCAGGCGGGCCCTGACCTGCCGCAAGGTCTGCCGCGCTGCCAGCAGCCCTCCGCTCAGGCGCACAGGATAGGCGCTGGTGAACCAGCCCACAGTACGGCTCAGGTCAATTCCCGCATCGTCGGCCTCGCGGCCGTGGCCTTCAAGGGTGAGCAGCAAAGCATCCTGCCCCGTCCATTGGGCAGTGGCGCGCACCAGGGCAGCCAGCAGCAGGTCCTCTGTGGAAACGCCCAGTGCCGCAGGCGCCTCGCGCAGCAGCGCATGGGTCTGCACCTCGTCCAGCTGCAGGGATGCGACGGCCCTGTCCTTGACAACGGCCCTGGCCTGGACATTGTCACGCGGCAGGTCACGGGCACCTTCGAGCTGGTCCAGCCAGAAGGGAAGTTCGGACATGCGCTGCCGCATCGTGGCGGGATCGTGCAGGTGCTGCGTCCAGGCCTGGTAGGGCGCGGACCCAGCAACTTCCTGCAGCACCGCACCATCACAGAGTTGCTGGTACAGACCTTGCAGGTCCTCCAGGAGCACGCGCCATGAAACGCCGTCCACGATGAGGTGGTGGACCACGATCAGCAATCTCTCGCTGCCATCGGCAATGCGCAGGTGCGCCACGCGCCACAAGGGCCCGTTCTCCAGGTCCAGGCTGCCCTGCACGGATTCGCAGGCGCGGGAGATATCGTCAACCGCCACTTTCTCCAGCGTGCGAAATGCGGCGGCGCCGTTCGCCGGCGCATAGGCTTGCGACCAGACCCCGGCCTCGTCCCGGTGGAAGCGGATACGGAAAGCCTCATGCCGGGCCTGCAGCAGGCGGACGGCTTCATCCAGGTGGCGGCCATGCAGCGGCCGTGTCGCACGCAGCAGTACCGACTGGTTGAAATGGTGGCGCGACGGGATGTCTTCACAGAAGAACCACTGCTGTATGGGCCCCAGCGGAACTGCACCCTGTGCCGCCGCCTCGACCTGCACTGGCTGCGCAGCGCCGGGTTGCTCCGCACAGGCGGTGACCAGCGCCTCGACGGTCTGGTGGCGCATCAGGTCCCGCAGGCGGAGGGTGAATCCAAGCCTGGCGTTCTTCACGCGCGAGATCACCTGCAGGCTCATGATGGAATCACCGCCCAGCTCGAAGAAGTTGTCGTGGATGCCCACCTGCTCCACGCCAAGCACCTGCTGCCAGATCCTGGCCATTTCGGCCTGTGCATGGCTGACGGGTGCCTTGAATGTGCTTTGCGCCTCGGCAACGGGAGCCGGCAGCGCGGCACGATCCAGTTTGCCGCTGATAAGCCGAGGCAAGGAAGCCAGGCCCAGGACACGCGAGGGCAGCATGTACTCCGGCAAGCGCTGTGGCAGTTGCTGCTGTATGCGAGCCACCAGGACCTCGGCGGACAGCCCTTCCCGCGGAACGGCATAGGCGATCAGTTGCATGCCCGTGGCGCCCTGGTGGGCGACCACGGCAGCGTCGGCCACCCCCTCGACTTCACGCACGCGGGCCTCGACCTCGCCCAGCTCAATACGAAATCCGCGAACCTTGACCTGGTGGTCGGCGCGCCCGATGTACTCGATATTGCCGTCCTCCATCCAGCGCACCAGGTCGCCGGTGCGATACAGGCGTCCACCGTCCATGTCAAAGGGGCTGGCAACGAAGCGTTCAGCCGTCAACGCACTGCGCCCCAGGTAACCGCGCGCCAGACCGTAGCCGCCGATATACAGTTCCCCCACCATGCCCCGTGGTACCAGCTGCAGTCCGGCATCCAGCACATAGGCGCTGCGCTCGCCCACGGGTCGGCCAATGGGTGCATAGGCGCAATCGAAGCTGCGGTCGGCCGTGGTCTTCCAGATCAGCGGCGTCACCACGGTCTCCGTAGGACCGTAGCCGTTGATGAGCAAGCGCGGCCGCAGGCTGTTTCTGACCTTTTCATAGGCCATCTTGGGCATTGCCTCGCCACCGAAGACATACAGCTCCACAGGCGGGACATCCTCGCGCTGATGCGCCCAATCGGCGATCTGTCCCAGGTAGGCCGGGGGGAAGGCGGCATTCGTCACGCCATAGCGGCGCAGGGCCTCGTAGGCCTGCTCTGCCGTCCAAAGCTCCTCTTCGCGCAAGGCCAACCCGGCTCCCACGCACAGGGGTGCAAGCCAGCGCTCATGCGCTCCATCGAACGAGAAAGACATGAAGTGCAGCTCACGTGACTGAGGTCCGATGCCATAGATTTCTGCTGTCGCAAGACAATGCATGGCCAGGGGACCATGGGCCACAGTGACGCCTTTGGGCCGCCCGGTCGATCCCGATGTGTAGATGACGTAGGCCAGATGGTCGGCCTGCAGCGCCACCTGCAGGTTGCATGCGCTCTCCTGGTCACCGGGCAGATCGATCGCCTCCAGTTCCAGCACCTCGACCCCTTCACAGTCCGGCAGCCGGGCCGCCACAGTTCGGTGGGCCAGCAGCAAGGCAATGCCGCTGTCCTCGATCATGTATTTCAGGCGCTCGGCCGGATAGCCGGAGTCGATGGGCAGATAGGCACCGCCGGCCTTGAGCACGGCCAGCAGGCTGATGATGCTGTCCAGCGAACGCTGCAGCGCCACCCCCACCAGCACGTCAGGCCCCACGCCCCGGTCGCGCAGGCAATGCGCCAGCCGGTTGGCCCTGGCATTGAGCTGGGCGTAGCTCAGTTCTTCGTCGCCCATCAGCAAGGCGATGGCATCGCCGCGCTGGGCAGCCTGCCGTTCAATGAGATGGTGTACGGCGCCATGGCCGGCGCGCGCAGGCGCGCCATTGCGCCCCAGGGCCACCAGGTCGGCACGCGCACAATCGTCGAGCCACCCCAGCTCACCCACCGCACAGCCCGCATCGCAGGCCATGCGCCGCATCACATGCTCCATCTGCGAGCGCAGCGCGGCGACCTGGTCTTCGTCGAATTCGCGACGGTCGTAGCAGTATTCGATTTCCAGGCAGTCGCCCACGACAACCTGCAGGTCCATGGCATACCCGGTCAGGCCACCGCCCTGCATGGGTCCGAACTGCAGGCCGAAGCGCTCGAGGCTGCGCAACGTCTCGTCCATGGGAAGATTCTCGAAAACGATGATGCTGTCGAACAGCGGCCGCCCGGCCGACCCGCTCCAGCGCTGGATATCGGCGAGCGCCACATGCTCGTATTCGCGCACTCGCATATTGGTCTGCTGCACCTCACGCAGATAGTCGCCCACGCTTTGCCCGCCCGGGGCAGCGACGGGAACCGGGATGGTATTGATGAACAAACCCATCATCTCCTCCACACCCGGAATCTGTGCGGGACGGCCGGCCACCGTGGAGCCGAACAGCACGCGCGCCTTGCCCGTGTGCTGCTGCAGCAGCAAAGCCCAGGCGGCCTGCACCAGGGTGTTGAGCGTGACATGCTCGCGCTGTGCGAATGCCTGGAGCAGGCCTGTCTCGTGGCGGTCCAGCTTCGTATACAGCTTGCCGAAACCCTGGCCGTGATGGCGGTTTGCCGTGGCTTGCGCCAGCAGGCAGGGGCCATCGCAGCCGGCCAGTTCGCCACGCCAAAATTGCTCGGCCTGCGGCACGTCCTGGCGTTGCAGCCAATCGATGTAGTCACCATAGGGCTCTGGCCTTGCCGGCAAAGGCTCGTCGGCATAGGCGCGCAGCCATTCGCCCATGAGGCGCGAATCGGACCATCCATCCGAAAGCACGTGGTGATGCGTCCAGATCAGACGGTGCCTGTAGCGCGGATGGTCGGCTCCAAGATCGATCACGGTGACCTGTGACAGCGGCGGCTTCAACCAGTCGATGTCTCGAACGAGCAGTTGCTGCGCCAGCAAGGACGCGCGGCGCTCGGCCTCCTCGGCCTCCACGCCGGACCAGTCAAGCAGCGACACCTGCGCCTGCACCCTGCGAAGCACGACCTGCAGCGGGCGCACCATGGCGCCATGCCAGAGGAATCCGGTACGCAGCATCTCGTGGCGCTCGACCATGATCTGCCAGGCCCGTGCCAGCCGAGCCGCATCCAGATTGCCGACCTCCAGATTCAGCTGGTTGACGTACAAGCCCGAGCCCGGAGCCTCGATGGCATGCAACAGCATGCCAGCCTGCGTGGGGGCAAGGGGATAGATGTCTTCGATGTTGTCCACGTCCAGCATCGGGAACCACGCAGGGTCTGCCTCCGGGTAGTCGCTCAGGCCCGACCGGCGTCGTGGCGCGCGGTCCTGCGATGCCCCTGCGTCGGCCTCCTCGGCCACAGCGCCCAGCGCGGCAATGGTCTGGCATTCGAACATCTGCCGGGGCGTGATGTGCCAGCCGCGCTGCTGCAGCCGCGTGACTATCTGAAGGCTGAGGATGGAATCACCACCCAGCGCGAAGAAGTTGTCATGCCGGCCCAAGGACGGCACCTTCAGCACCTGCGACCAGACCGCCGCCAGCAGCGTCTCCACGCCCGGCAGCGGCGCCTCGCATGCGCTGGCGGCAGGCGCCTGCACCTCAGGCAACGCCTTTCTGTCCACCTTGCCATTGGTATTCAAAGGCAGGGAGTCCAGCACCATGACGGCACTGGGCACCATGTAGTCGGGCAGGACCCGGCCCAACTGGGCCCGCAGCACATCGGTGTCGATGGCGGCCTGCGACCCTGCCGACGCGGGCGTCACATAGGCCACCAGGCGGGTGCCCCCTGCCCCCTGCCGCGCCATGACAACGGCTTCGCGCACCTGCGGTTGCAAAAGCAATTGCGCTTCCACCTCGCCCAGTTCGATGCGCAGGCCACGGATCTTGACCTGGTGGTCGATGCGGCCCAGGTACTCCAACTGCCCGTCGGCACACCAACGCACCAGATCACCCGTGCGGTAAAGCCTGCCACCGGCATCGTCAAGCGGGTCCGCGACAAATCGGTCCGCGCTCAGCCCCGCGCGTCGCTGGTAGCCGCGGGCCAGGCCCGGCCCCCCCAGATACAGCTCGCCCGGCACGCCCGGCACCGTCAGATTCAGCCGGGCGTCCAGCACATACGTGCGCAGGCCACTGATGGGACGGCCAATCGGCACACTGGCCCGCCCATCGTCGCGGCAGGTCCAGTGCGTCACGTCGATGGCCGCCTCCGTGGGGCCATACAGGTTATGGAGCACGGCGCCCGGCAGCCGCCGGCGGACCTGGGCCTGCGCATCGGCATGCAGCGCTTCGCCGCTGCATACGATGCGCACCAGGCTGGTGCAGGCCTCGATACCCTCGTAACCGAGAAAGGCCTGGAGCATCGAAGGTACAAAGTGGAGGGTGGTGATGCCATGCTGCCGGATCAGCGATACCAGCCGGGCCGGATCGCGGTGGTCGCCGGGGCCTGCCACCACCAGCCTGGCTCCTGTCATCAGCGGCCAGAAGAACTCCCATACCGACACGTCGAAGCTGAAAGGAGTCTTCTGCAGCACCGCGTCCGTCGCCGTCAGCGCATAGGCCTGCTGCATCCAGGCCAGTCGGTTGTGCAGCGCACCGTGGCGGTTGGCGGCACCCTTGGGCCTCCCGGTCGAGCCCGAGGTGAAGATGACATAGGCCAGGTTCTCGCCATGCAGCTCGACTTCCGGGTCGTGGGCCGGTTCGCTGTCCACGTCCCGCAGATCGAGATCCACCACCGGCAGGCCCTGCAGATCGGGCAGGCCCATGCGCAGCGCGTCCTGCACCAGCACCAAGCCAAGGCCGCTGTCTTCAACCATGTGCGCCAGCCGATCCGCCGGATAGTCCGGATCCAGCGGCACATAGGCGCCACCGGCCTTGAGAATGGCCAGCAGGCCGACCACCATCTCCAGCGAGCGCTGCGCTGCAATGCCCACGCGCGTCTCGGGGCGCACGCCCAGGGCGATCAGGCGATGGGCCAGGCGGTTGGCAAGGACATTGAGTTCCCCATAGCTCAGCGTCCGCTGCCCGAACGACAGGGCAGGCGCCTCGGGGCGTTCGTGTACTCGTTGCTCGAACAGGCGGTGCACGGGAACCTGCCACGGGTGGGCATGCTCATCCACGCTCCACTCCAGCAAACGCGCACGCTCTTGCCCCTGCAGCACACCGATCTCCGACAGCCGCCCGGGCGAGGGCGCCCCCAGAGCCTGGGCCAAGCCTTCTACGGCCTCGATCACATAGCCACCGACGGTAGACGCATCAATGCCCTGCGCCACCTGGACCACCAGCGAAAAATCGCTACCCATGTCATTCACGAACAGGCCGAAGGGATAGTTGGTGCGCTCTACCCCACCCACCATTTCAACCCCCTCCCACTGCAGCGCTTCGGTTTGAACATCTTCGGACTGCCCGGCACCGTGCCGGTAGTTGAGCAGGGCCGTGAACAGCGGCACCCCCGCCTCCAGCCCGCTGCAACGCTGGGCCAGCGACAGACTGGCATGCTCGTGCTCCAGCAACTGCGTCAGCGCCGCATGCGCCTGCCTCAAGGCCTGCACCACCCCCTGCACACCCAGCCGGATGCGGATCGGCAAGGTGTTGATGAACATCCCCAGCGCCCGACCCGCATCCCGCTGCCCCTGCATGCGCCCGAACAGCACCGTGCCGAACACCACATCCTCCCGCCCCGTGGTCCTGCCCACCACCAGCGCCCAGGCCAGATGGAACAGCGCCGCCGCGCTCACCCCATGGCTGCGCGCCTGCTCCCGGATGCGCCGCGCAAGCCCCGCATCCAGCTCCAACCGCGCCTCCTGCACTTCGGAGCCATCCCCGCGCACATCCAGCAACCCGTACGGCGCCGTCGGCTCCTGCACATCTGCCAGCATCTGCCTGAAGAACGCCTCGTGCCCGGCCCTGCTGCCTCCCAGCCGCGCCTGCGCCACAAAGCGCCTGAACGCCACCGGCTCGGGCAGCTGGGCCTGCAGGCCCTGCTGCACCAGCCCTATCTCCCTGACAGCCAGCTTCAGCGTGGTGTTGTCGTCCACCATGTGGTGGGTGTACAGGCGCAGCCGCCAGCGCTGCCCGTCGGGTGCAGCAAAGCCGTCGATCATGGGCGCCTGGCGCACATCGATGCGATGCGCCTGGGGCAGCGCATGCACGCCCTCCAGCCACCGCAGCTGCAGCACCGCTTGCCGCCATACCACCTGCACCGGCTCGCGCAACCCCTCCCACAGCACCGCCGTGCGCAGAATGTCGTGCCGCGCAATCACGGTATTGAAGCTGGCCGCAAAGTGCTCCAGCCGCTCGCGGCTGTCGAACAGCAGCTCGTGCGAGGTCACGTAGGCATCGTGCTGCGTGTCCAGCATGTGGTGGAACAGCATGCCCTCCTGCAGCGGTGCCAGCGGGTAGATGTCCTGGATGTTGGCTGCACCGCCGGGCACCCCGGCCGTGATGCGCGCAATCTCCCGGGCATCCAGCTCCACCAGGGTCAGCATCTGCGGTGTGATCTCCGCGCAGCCTTCGGGGATCAGGTTGGGCGGCACGTCGATCTCGCCATTGGTCTGGCCCTGACCCTGCTCCACCGCCTGCGCAAACTCCGCCAGCCTCGGATGCTGGAACAGCGTGCGCACCTGCACGCACAGGCCCTGGGCGCGCACGCGCTCCAGCAGGCCCAGGGCCAGCAGCGAATGCCCGCCCAGCTCGAAGAAGCCGTCCTGCCGGCCCACGCGCTCCACGCCCAGCACCTCGGCCCAGATCTTCGCCAGCGTCTCCTCCAGCTCGCCTTGCGGCGCCTCGTATTCCTGCGCACTCGCCATCTCCGGCTCGGGCAGCGCCCTGCGGTCCACCTTGCCGTTGGCCGTCAAAGGCAGGGCATCGAGCACGACGATGACCGAGGGCACCATGTACTCGGGCAGCACCTGGCCCAGGCGCTGCCTGAGCACGCTGTCTTCGACAGCGCTATGCAGCGACACATAGGCCACCAGCCTTGACCCGCCCGGACCTTGCCTGGCCAGCACCACCGCCTCGCGCACCTCGGGCTGGGCCAACAGCTGCGACTGCACCTCGCCCAGCTCGATGCGAAAGCCCCGGATCTTGACCTGCTGGTCCGCCCGGCCCAGGTATTCGAGTTCGCCCTGGGCGCTCCAGCGCACCAGGTCGCCTGTGCGGTACAGGCGCTCGCCCGCTTCGCTGAACGGATTGGCAATGAAGCGCTCGGCACTGAGTCCTGCACGGTTGAGATAGCCACGTGCCAGCCCCTCGCCTGCCACGAACAGCTCCCCGGCCACGCCCTGCGGCAGCAGGTTCAGGCTGCCATCGAGCACGTACAGGCCCAGGTCCGGAATCGCCACGCCCACCGGGCTGCGGCCACCGTCCAAATCCGCCTTGGTGATCTGCCGGTACGTCACATGCACCGTGGTCTCGGTGATGCCGTACATGTTGATGAGCCTGGGGCCCTGGTCGCCAAAGCGGTCGAACCACGGCCTCAGGCTCTCGGGCTCCAGCGCCTCGCCGCCGAAGACCACCTGGCGCAGCGACAGGCCGGAACCACCCTCCTCGTCCTGCTCCACCGCATGCACCAGTTGCCCGAAGGCCGAAGGTGTCTGATTGAGAACCGTTACGCGCTCGGCACGCAGCAAGGCCAGGAAGTCCTGGGGCGAGCGGCTGACCCAGTACGGCACCACCACCAGCCGCCCGCCCGTGCACAGCGCGCCAAAGATCTCCCAGACCGAGAAGTCGAAGGCGTAGGAGTGGAACAGCGTCCAGGTATCGCCAGGGCCGAAGCCGAACCAGGCATCGGTGGCATCGAGCAGACGCGCCACGTTGCGGTGGCTCAGCTGCGCGCCCTTGGGGCGGCCCGTGGAGCCCGAGGTGTAGATCACATAGGCCAGGCTGTCCGGGCTCACCTCGACCTGCGGGTCGGTGTCCGGCTCGCCCGACAGGTCCAGCGTGTCGATCTCCAGCACCTGCAGCGCAGCAGCACCGGGAATACGCTCACGCACTGCCGCCTGCGTTAGCACCAAGCCGATCCCGCTGTCAGCGACCATGTGCGCCAGGCGATCGGCAGGGTAGTCCGGGTCCAGCGGCACATAGGCGCCGCCGGCCTTGAGGATGGCCAGCAGGCCCACCACCATCTCCACCGAACGCTGCATGGCAATGCCCACACGCGTCTCCGGGCGCACGCCCAGGGCGATCAGGCGGTGGGCCAGGCGGTTGGCCCGGGCGTCGAGTTCGGCATAGGTCAGGGATTGCTGCCCGAATGCCAGCGCCGGGGCATCAGGGCAGCGCCGGGCCCAATGCTGCATCCGCTGGTGCAGGGGCTGGAGCTCATCTGCAGACACCTGTGCAAGACCTCTTGCCAGCAAGACATGCCGCTCGGGGGAGTCCGGAAACTCCAGTTCGCACATGCGCAGTTCCGGATGGTCAGCCAAAGCGCCCAGAAGTGACAGATAGTGCTCTGCCATTGCCTCGATGGTGTGCGCATCGAAAAGCCCGCCCGCGTACTGCAGGCTCGCGCTGATCTGCCCGGCGGCATCTTCGCTGGTGCTGAGCATCAGTTCGTATTTCGCCTCCATGTCGCCCAGTGCATAGGGCTGCACGTGCAGTCCCGGCAGTTGCAGCCCGGTGGCCCGCACACCGGACTGGAGGTGGTTGTACATGACCTGAAACAGCGGGCTTGCGCCGAGGCTCCTGTCGGGCTTCAGGGCCTCGACCAGTTGCTCGAAGGGAAGATCCTGGTGATCCTGGGCCTCCAGCGCACGGCTTCTCACCTGGGCCAGCAGCACGGCCAAGCTTTGCCGTTCGTCGATCTGGCTGCGCAGCACCTGGGTATTGACGAAGAAACCGACCACGCCCTGGGTCTCCAGCCTGCGCCGGTTGGCCATGGGCACGCCCACCCGGATATCCTGCTGTCCGGTGTACCGGCTGAGCAACAGTTGGAATGCCGCCAGCAGGACCATGAACAGCGTGGCGTCCTGGGCCCGTGCGCTCTTGCGCAGCCGCGTTGCCAGATCGGCCGGCAATTGCACCGTATGGGTGAACGCCTGGTAGCGGCCATCAGCACGGCGCGCATGGTCTGTCGGCAACTGCAGCACCGGCTGTTCTCCGCCCAGCTGCCGCGTCCAGTAGTCGAGCTGGCGTTCCCTCTCGCCGCAGTTGAGCCAGTCCTTTTGCCATGCGGCGTAGTCGGCGTACTGGATGGGCAAGGGATCCAGGCTGGCCGGCTGGCCGCTCTGCATCAAGGCCATATAGTGCTGGCCGAACTCCTGCAGGATGATGTCCATCGACCAGGCATCGGAGGCAATGTGGTGCATGGCGAGCACGAAAACATGCTCTTCGCCCTGGCCCTGCTCCTGGCTCTGCAGCCTGATGACGCCCGCCCGCAGCAGCGGTCCCTGCGAGAGGTCGAAAGCAGCTTCACTGAGCTTCAGTGTTTCGCTCCTGAGCGCCGATTCCTGCGCCGCTGGCGCCAGTGCCGAAAGATCGAACAGCGGCACCTGCAAGGCCATGGGCTCCTGAATCCTTTGCCCGACCTGTCCTCGTGCATCGATGCTGAAGACGGCCCGCAGCGACTCATGCCGCGCGACCAGGCAGTCCAGGCTGAGACGCAGCGCATCAAGGTCCAGCCGGCCCCGTATCCGCAGGGCTCCCGGCACGTGGTAGGCCGTGCTGGCGCGGTCGAACTCCCACAGGAACCACTGCCGGGTCTGTGCAAACGATGGCGGCGTCCCCCGGCGCGGGTCTCTGGGAACGATGTCCAGCATGGAAAAGTCGATGCCCTGCTCCTGGAGCATCCTGAGTACCTGGCTCTTCTTGTCTTCGGCAAGCAGCGCAAAGCGCTCCGCGTAACTGCGATAGGTGTTCTTCATTTATCCCTCTACCTTGTCCAGAATGGAGCCGATCAGGTCGAGATCGGCGGCCTTGCCGGCTTGCGACCCACGGATGTAGTCATCGATGTGCGCCGCCAGGTGGCCGAGCACGGGCTTTTCGAAATAGGTCCTCAGGCCGACGCTGGCACCACAGGCCTGGTGCACGCGCAGTTGCAGCCGGATCACGGCCATGGAGTTGCCGCCCAGCTCGAAGAAGTGGTCGTTGCGGCCCACGCGCGGCACCCCCAGCAGCTCGGACCAGAGGCTGGCCAGCAAGGCCTCGGTCTCTCCCTGGGGTGGCTCGTAGCCGGCTGCAGACGCTGGGACGAAGGCCGGCAATGCCTTTCTGTCCACCTTGCCATTGGCATTCAGCGGCAGGGCTTCCAGCACGACGATGCCGGTGGGCACCATGTAGTCGGGCAGATCCCGCGCCAGGCGCTGCCGCAGATCGACGGGCTCCACGGCCTTCCGCATCGCAACGTAGCCGGCCAGCAACGGGCCGTTGGGTCCTTCGCAGGCCACCACCACCGCCTCACGAACCTCGGGCTGCGCCAACAGCCGTGCCTCGATCTCCCCCAGCTCGATACGCAGGCCCCGGATCTTGACCTGATGGTCAATGCGGCCCAGGTACTCGATCTGTGCCTCTGGATTCCATCGGACCAGATCGCCGGTGCGGTAGAGCAGCGTCCCACCTCCATCCACGGGGTTGGCGACAAACCGTTCCGATGTCAGGCCTGCACGGTTGACATAGCCTCGACCCAGTCCGCCCCCTCCCAGGTACAGCTCACCGGCGACACCCGGCGCTACAAGGTTCAGGTCGGCATCCAGCACATAGGTCCGGACCCCGTCGATGGGCCGGCCGATGGGAACATTGGGAACGATGGCATCGCCCTCATCTCGGCAGGTCCAGCGCGTGACGTGGATGGTGGTCTCCGTGGGACCGTAGAGGTTCTGCAGACTTACGCCCGGCAGCCTCCTCAGGGCCTCGCGCTGCGTATCCGCAGGCATGGCTTCGCCGCCGCAGATGACATGGCGCAGGCGTGCCCGCTCATCGATCCCCTCATGGGCCAGGAAGGCCTGCAGCATCGATGGAACGAAGTTCAGCGTGGTGATCCCGTGCTGAAGAATCAGCGCGATGATTCTCTCGGGATCGCGGTGATCGCCAGGCCGGGAGACCACCAGGCGTGAGCCCGCCGTCAGCGGCCAGAAAATCTCCCACACCGATACGTCGAAACCGAAAGGTGCCTTGTGGAGCACGGCATCGGCGCCGCTGATGACATAGGTGCGCTGCATCCAGCGCATGCAACTGGCCAGAGAGGAATGCCGGTTGGCCGCGCCCTTGGGCCGCCCGGTGGAGCCTGACGTATAGATCACATAGGCCAGGTTCTCGCCATGCACCGGTACAGCCGGGTCCTGGTCCGGTCCGCTGTCCAAGTCCAAGAGGTCAAGCTCCAGTCGATGCAGCCGCTCCGTGCCGGGAATGCATTTGCCAAGATTGCCTTGCGTGAGCAGCAGTTGCATGCGGCTGTCCTCGGCAATCCAGGCCAGGCGGTCGTCGGGATACTCGGGATCCAGCGGCACATAGGCGCCGCCGGCCTTCAGCACCGCCAGCAGTGCAACCACCATTTCCACCGATCGGTGCGCGGCGACGCCCACGCGCGCCTCTGGCCCCACGCCCAGGGCAATGAGGCGGTGTGCCAGGCGATTCGCCCGCGCATTGAGTTCGGCATAGCTCAGTGCCTGCTTCTCGAAAACCAGGGCAGTCGCCCCGGGGTTCTCACGCACTCTTTGCTCGAAAATGCGGTGCACCGGCTCCGCATACGGTGCCCCCTGATCGTTGACGCCCCATTCGTGCAGAGACGTGCGCTCGGTGGCATCCACCAGCTCCAGGCCCCTGACGGCCTGCTGCGGCCTCTGTGCCATGGCTTGCAGGATGACCAGATAGTGCCCTGCCATGCGCTTGATCGTCTGTGCGTCGAACAGCTCCCCGGCATAGGCCCAGTTCACCAGGATGCGGCCATCGGCGCATTCCGTGGTGTTGAGCGTCAGTTCGAGCTGGGCCGTTCTGCCGCCAATGCGCATCTCCTGCAGGCTGAGACCCGGCAACTGTTCCAGCGGGCGAGTGTCCACGCGCTGGTGGTTGTGCATGACCTGGAACAGGGGGTTGATACCCATGTTTCTCTCGGGTTGCAGCGCCTCCACCAGTTGGTCGAAGGGCAGGTCCTGGTGGGACTGCGCCTCCAGCACCGCCTGCCGGACCTGGGCGATGATCTGCTCCAGACTCGCATGTCCGTCGATGTGCGAGCGCAGCACCTGCGTGTTGACGAACATGCCTACCGTGCTGCCCGTCCCACGCCGGTGCCGGTTGGCGATGGGCACTCCCACACGTATATCGGACTGCCCTCCATAGCGGCTCAGTTGTACCTGCAGGCCTGCAAGCAGCAGCATGAACAGTGTGGCGCCCCGCTGGTGCGCGACGGTCTTCAGTCGCTGTGCCAGAGCCGGCTCCAGTTCGAGCCCATGGTTTTCCAGGCGGTACTGCGCGCCGACCTGCCGCGCATGGTCCAGCGGCAATTCGAGGATGGGGTGCTCGTCGCCCAGTTGCTGCGTCCAGTAGGCGAGTTGCCGCACCTTCTCTGCGGAGTTCATCCATGACCGTTGCCAGGCTGCGTAGTCGGCATATCGAACCGGCAGTTCGGGCAAGCTGCAAGGCAGCCCCAGCACGTGGGCACGGTACAGCGCAACAAACTCACGGATGATCACGTCCAGCGACCAGCCATCGGACACGATGTGGTGCATGGCGACGACAAGCACATGCTCCGCCTCGGCCAGCCGCAGCACGGCCACGCGCAGCAACGGCCCCTGGGCCAGATCGAAAGGCGTGGCGCTGACATGTCGGATGGTTTCATCAAGCCGGGCCTGTGCATTCGGCCCCTGCAAGTCCTGCAAAGCAATATCAAGTGCCATGTGCTCTAGAACCACCTGCTGCGGCTGCCCGCTGCTCGACAGAGGGAACACCGTTCGCAATGCCTCATGGCGCTGCAGCAACTGCGTGAAGCATGTGCACACCGCATCCATCTCCAGTGCGCCGAACAGGCGCAATGCTCCTGCAATGTGGTAAGCCGAGCTGGTGGGATCCAGTTGCCATAGAAACCATTGGCGCAGTTGGGCGTACGAAGGCTGCAGCGGTTGTGCATGCAGTGCGGGGGCCAGCCTGGGAATGGCCGGCACGCCATCGCCCCCCTCGCAGGCAGGCTGCGCGACCCGGGCCATGGCAGCCAGCGACTGTTGCTCGAAGACCTGCCTGGGCAGTAGACGCAGCGCCGCCTTGCGGGCCCGCTCCACCAGCTTCAGCGCGAGGATGGAATCTCCGCCCAGCTCGAAGAAGCCGTCCTGCCGGCCCACGCGCTCCACGCCCAGCACCTCGGCCCAGATCTTCGCCAGCGTCTCCTCCAGCTCGCCTTGCGGCGCCTCGTATTCCTGCGCACTCGCCATCTCCGGCTCGGGCAGCGCCCTGCGGTCCACCTTGCCGTTGGCCGTCAAAGGCAGGGCATCGAGCACGACGATGACCGAGGGCACCATGTACTCGGGCAGCACCTGGCCCAGGCGCTGCCTGAGCACGCTGTCTTCGACAGCGCTATGCAGCGACACATAGGCCACCAGCCTTGACCCGCCCGGACCTTGCCTGGCCAGCACTGCCGCCTCGCGCACCTCGGGCTGGGCCAGCAGCTGCGACTGCACCTCGCCCAGCTCGATGCGAAAGCCCCGGATCTTGACCTGCTGGTCCGCCCGGCCCAGGTATTCAAGCTCGCCCTGGGCGCTCCAGCGCACCAGGTCGCCTGTGCGGTACAGGCGCTCGCCTGCTTCGCTGAACGGATTGGCGATGAAGCGCTCGGCACTGAGTCCTGCACGGTTGAGATAGCCACGTGCCAGCCCCTCGCCCGCCACGAACAGCTCCCCGGCCACGCCCTGCGGCAGCAGGTTCAGGCTGCCATCGAGCACGTACAGGCCCAGGTCCGGAATCGCCACGCCCACCGGGCTGCGGCCACCGTCCAAATCCGCCTTGGTGATCTGCCGGTACGTCACATGCACCGTGGTCTCGGTGATGCCGTACATGTTGATGAGCCTGGGGCCCTGGTCGCCAAAGCGGTCGAACCACGGCCTCAGGCTCTCGGGCTCCAGCGCCTCGCCGCCGAAGACCACCTGGCGCAGCGACAGGCCGGAACCACCCTCCTCGTCCTGCTCCACCGCATGCACCAGTTGCCCGAAGGCCGAAGGTGTCTGATTGAGAACCGTTACGCGCTCGGCACGCAGCAAGGCCAGGAAGTCCTGGGGCGAGCGGCTGACCCAGTACGGCACCACCACCAGCCGCCCGCCCGTGCACAGCGCGCCAAAGATCTCCCAGACCGAGAAGTCGAAGGCGTAGGAGTGGAACAGCGTCCAGGTATCGCCAGGGCCGAAGCCGAACCAGGCATCGGTGGCATCGAGCAGACGCGCCACGTTGCGGTGGCTCAGCTGCGCGCCCTTGGGGCGGCCCGTGGAGCCCGAGGTGTAGATCACATAGGCCAGGCTGTCCGGGCTCACCTCGACCTGCGGGTCGGTGCCCGGCTCGCCCGACAGGTCCAGCGTGTCGATCTCCAGCACCTGCAGCGCAGCAGCACCGGGAATGCGCTCACGCACTGCCGCCTGCGTTAGCACCAAGCCGATCCCGCTGTCAGCGACCATGTGCGCCAGGCGATCGGCAGGGTAGTCCGGGTCCAGCGGCACATAGGCGCCGCCGGCCTTGAGAATGGCCAGCAGGCCCACCACCATCTCCAGCGAACGCTGCATGGCAATGCCCACGCGCGTCTCCGGGCGCACGCCCAGGGCGATCAGGCGGTGGGCCAGGCGGTTGGCCCGGGCGTCGAGTTCGGCATAGGTCAGCGTATGCGCCCCGCAGCGCAAGGCAATGGCACCAGGATGGCTGCCGGCCTGCTGCGCCACAAGGCGATGGAGCGGCTGCGCATGCTGCCCCGCCTTGAGAAAGGTGCCCCTTTGCCGCAAGGACGCTAGCTCCCGGCCATCCAACACCGCCATGTCCACGGCGGCCATCGATGGCCTTGCGGCCAGCGCCTGGACCAGGCTTTCTAGGGTCTGCCTCACGGCATCCGCTACGCGCTGCGCTCCTACCTGCTGCGCAATATGTGCCACCAGCTCGAAGCCACCGTCCCTGTCATTCACATAGAGACCGAACGGATAGTTGGTACGCTCCCGCGTGCCCAGAATTTCCATGCCTTCCCAGGACTTGGCCGTGTCATCGGATGCAGAGGCACCATGCCTGTAGTTGAGCAGGGCCGTGAACAGCGGCACCCCCGCCTCCAGCCCGCTGCAGCGCTGGGCCAGCGACAGGCTGGCATGCTCGTGCTCCAGCAACTGCGTCAGCGCCGCATGCGCCTGCCTCAAGGCCTGCACCACCCCCTGCACACCCAGCCGGATGCGGATCGGCAAGGTGTTGATGAACATCCCCAGCGCCCGGCCCGCATCCCGCTGCCCCTGCATGCGCCCGAACAGCACCGTGCCGAACACCACATCCTCCCGCCCCGTGGTCCTGCCCACCACCAGCGCCCAGGCCAGATGGAACAGCGCCGCCGCGCTCACCCCATGGCTGCGCGCCTGCTCCCGGATGCGCCGCGCAAGCCCCGCATCCAGCTCCAACCGCGCCTCCTGCACTTCGGAGCCATCCCCGCGCACATCCAGCAACCCGTACGGCGCCGTCGGCTCCTGCACATCTGCCAGCATCTGCCTGAAGAACGCCTCGTGCCCGGCCCTGCTGCCTCCCAGCCGCGCCTGCGCCACAAAGCGCCTGAACGCCACCGGCTCGGGCAGCTGGGCCTGCAGGCCCTGCTGCACCAGCCCTATCTCCCTGACAGCCAGCTTCAGCGTGGTGTTGTCGTCCACCATGTGGTGGGTGTACAGGCGCAGCCGCCAGCGCTGCCCGTCGGGTGCAGCAAAGCCGTCGATCATGGGCGCCTGGCGCACATCGATGCGATGCGCCTGGGGCAGCGCATGCACGCCCTCCAGCCACCGCAGCTGCAGCACCGCTTGCCGCCATACCACCTGCACCGGCTCGCGCAACCCCTCCCACAGCACCGCCGTGCGCAGAATGTCGTGCCGCGCAATCACGGTATTGAAGCTGGCCGCAAAGTGCTCCAGCCGCTCGCGGCTGTCGAACAGCAGCTCGTGCGAGGTCACGTAGGCATCGTGCTGCGTGTCCAGCATGTGGTGGAACAGCATGCCCTCCTGCAGCGGTGCCAGCGGGTAGATGTCCTGGATGTTGGCTGCACCGCCGGGCACCCCGGCCGTGATGCGCGCAATCTCCCGGGCATCCAGCTCCACCAGGGTCAGCATCTGCGGTGTGATCTCCGCGCAGCCTTCGGGGATCAGGTTGGGCGGCACGTCGATCTCGCCATTGGTCTGGCCCTGACCCTGCTCCACCGCCTGCGCAAACTCCGCCAGCCTCGGATGCTGGAACAGCGTGCGCACCTGCACGCACAGGCCCTGGGCGCGCACGCGCTCCAGCAGGCCCAGGGCCAGCAGCGAATGCCCGCCCAGCTCGAAGAAGCCGTCCTGCCGGCCCACGCGCTCCACGCCCAGCACCTCGGCCCAGATCTTCGCCAGCGTCTCCTCCAGCTCGCCTTGCGGCGCCTCGTATTCCTGCGCACTCGCCATCTCCGGCTCGGGCAGCGCCCTGCGGTCCACCTTGCCGTTGGCCGTCAAAGGCAGGGCATCGAGCACGACGATG
>NZ_LZZV01000053.1:0-1521 GCF_014170385.1 Delftia sp. UME58 | reverse complement strand
TAGTCTTTCCCAAAGAGGCTTGGGATAAGGTGTCAGACTGAGCTAGCCCGGGTTTTCCGGACACCCGAAGAAGTAGACAATACTTGAAGGAGGTGTCCCATGGATAAATCCAAGCCCGATAGCAGTGCGACCGGCGACAAGCGCCAGCACCAAAGCCGCGAGTTCAAGGTCGAGGCGGTTCGCCAGTTGGAGCAAGGCCAGGTTACTGGCACCCAACTGGCTTTGATGCTGGGTGTGAAGCGCTCGATTATTTACCGATGGAAGAAGGAGCTCGCCACACACGGGCCTGACATTTCTTTCCCCGGTAAAGGCCGAACTCGCAGCGACGAACAGACCGAGATCCAGCGCCTCAAGCGCGAGTTGGAGCAGGTTAAGGAAGAGCGCGACATCTTAAAAAAAGCGGCAGCGTACTTTGCGCGGGAACTGCCGTGAGGTACGCCTTTGTGCAAGCTCATCAGCAGCAGTTCCGCGTAGCGCGGCTATGCAAAGCACTGCACGTCAGTCGCAGTGGTTATTACGATTGGGTGCGGCGATCGCCATGCGAGCATGCACGAGAGGATGCCAGATTGCTTGCCGCCATTGAGCGCACGCATCACGCCAACCGGCAAGCCTATGGGGCCGACAAAACTTGGCGTGTACTCAATGCCAATGGGATAGCTTGCGGCAAGCACCGCGTTGCGCGATTAAGGCGCCAAGCGGGGATCGAAGCACTGCGCAAGCAACGGTTCCGTCGGCTGGAGAAACACTCGCTACTCGGGCCCGCACCCAATCGGCTGCAGCGCCAGTTCACCGTGCAATGCCCAAACAAAGTGTGGGTGGGTGATATCACGGTCGTTCCGACGCGGGCAGGCTGGCTATATCTGGCAGTGCTGCTTGATCTTTACTCACGCTCGGTTGTCGGTTGGAGCATGACGGAAAAGGCTGATCGAAATCTGCTGATCAGTGCTCTGCAAATGGCTCTTGCCAGGCGCAATCCCGGCCAGGGCTTGATGCACCACAGTGACCGCGGCGCGCAGTACAGTTCATCAGAGTATCGAGGATTGCTGACCAAGCACGGCATCGCCATCAGCATGAGCGCCAAAGGCGATCCCTATGACAACGCGGTCGCCGAGAGCTTCTTTAGCAACCTGAAGAACGAATTAACGCACCATCAGGTCTTTCATAGCCGCGAGCACGCCCGTATGGCAATCTTTAACTATATTGAGGTGTTCTATAACCGTCAGAGAATCCACCAAGGTTTAGGCTACAAAACCCCTGCTGAGGTTGAAGCCGCTGCCCCTTAACCAACCTGTCCGAGAAACCCGGGGTAGCCCAGTCTGACACCTTAATTCCTAAGAAACCTCAGAGACTGACAAATTAATTTCGTCCGACCCAATTACGCCCGCATTTTTTTAGTGCAAATTTTTTTGCAACTCACTAATCACGAAGATCGTTACTTTTTAGTCAAAAACAACAATCATGCGTAAATAAAATTAGAAAAATAATACTTACCTCTCTTTTTATCGCTACGAAGCGCCATAC